>JAKASG010000010.1 GCA_021828285.1 Acidobacteriota bacterium
CCTCGCTTGCGGTAGAGGCACGTTCGGTTCCAAACACCAATTGCTCGTCTTGTGTCGATATAAGATATTATTTTTCAATGGCTTGGCATGGAGTTTATAGAATCAGCTGCCGGTTAACACTCATTTGATGCTACCCGCAATGCTGCACCATATCGTGTAATGGGCTGTATATGGGCTGATTGGCCGGGCAGTGCAAAGCGGCGACTTCCGCCCGATTCTACGGTTGTTTTTCGGCCAATTGCGGCGAGAGTTCAAGCGCCATGACGAAAGCGTCTTCGGCCGGTTGGCTGTAATAGCCCTTTCGCCGGGAATGGATGACGAATCCGAGGGACGCATAAAGCTGCACGGCGAATATATTGGACGGCCGCACTTCAAGATAGACGCGCTGCGTCGCCGCCTGACGAAGCCGCGCGAGCGCTTCGCGGAGCAACGCTTGCCCTACGCCTTGATGCTGATGTGCGGTCGCGACGGCCAAGTTTTTGAGCTCTGCTTCATCAATGACTCGATCGAGCGCCGCAAAACCAATGACCTTTGGCGAAGCCGGAGCATCGGCTTCTGCCACAAGCAGCAACCCTCCGCCTGACTCGGCCAGTTTCTCGTAGTCCTGTTGAACCCAATGCGCCGCCTTCGCGTTTTCGCCCTGGATTGCGAGGATCGCGGGAAAATCCTCTTTTGTCGCCGCGCGGATATTCACGCTCGCCTATCCTCGCCAAAGGATTTCAGCATCCGGCCTTCGAATGTAACACGCATCGAGATCGAGCGGAGCGCCCGGCGCTGCGTTCCTCTGGCGTTTGAGAGCGATTCGCGCAATCGCCGGCAGCAGCGTTCCCGGAACACTCACCCATTCGGCGAATTTCTCCAATCGGTTCCGGAGCGTTTGTGATCTTGCGTCCTGTTCTCTCGCAATAAAGCAAAGGTTCGCTCCATTAGCCTCGTTCTGAAGGAAGTCCGCAAGGAATCGCTCGGCCGCCTCGAGGCCAATCACCCATCCTTCGCCGGCTTCCGCAAAGCCCGTGGCTTGAGGTTGAGCGCTTGAGTCCACACGCGCGAATCGCCCAAGATAGAACTCGTTCCTGCGCGCATCAAGCAGCGGGAAAGCCCACCGCGCCGCCGGTTGCGCCTCTTCGACCATCGCTTCGAGCACGGAGACGCCTCGCGCCGGTTTACCAAACGCCGCCGACCATCCCTGAACCGCAGCCAGCCCCACGCGAATGCCGGTGAACGATCCCGGCCCGTTCGCAGCTGCGAAGAGGCCAATGTCCCGCATCGCGATGCCCGCAGTTTTAAGTGCATGCTCCGCCATCTCAAACAAACTCACCGAAAATCGGTTCGTCGCGCCTTCGTTCAAAGCTGCAGCGAGCAGCCGCTCCTCGTCAAAGACCGCTGCGCCGCCCCATTCGCTCGTTGTATCAAGACTCAAAACCAGCATCGCTCTTCATTATATCCGTATCGGGTACAGAGCTTTGAGTCGCGGTCACTTCAGGGCCCATGACAACTCCGCAAACCGGGCCAATGAGGCCGGTATGTTAAAATGATGCTCATTCGCCCGTCGCAAGCGCTGATTTTTGCGTGGGATCGGGCGGCGAGATTCAAAAGGAGAAACGGTGTGCCCGAGCTGAATTTGACCCGAGAAGAAATCCGGGAATTGGTTGGCGTCATCTCTTCGGAAGTGGCTCGCCAAATGGGCGGGCGGCAGGATATTCCGCCCGTTGAAAGGCCGCCTGCGGCGCATTTCCATCGGGAGGGCGAAGCGTGCGAATGCGAATTATGCCCGCACCACGCGCCGCCTGAGCTGGCGGACGCGTGCTCGGTTCATCCGACGCCGGACGTTTGCCGCCTGGCGCGGTTGATCGACCACACGGTGCTCCGGCCGGATGCCACAAGCGCGCAGATCGAAAAGCTCTGTGAGGAGGCGAAGTTGCTCGGGTTCGGCGCGGTGTGCATCAATCCGGCCTGGGTGCCGCTTGCCGCGGAGCGCCTGCGCGAAACGGGCGTGAAGGTAGCGACGGTGGTTGGTTTTCCCTTTGGCGCGACGCTTACTTCCGCCAAGCGAGCTGAGGCTGAAGCGGCCATCGTTGCCGGAGCGGAAGAGCTGGATATGGTGATGAACGTCGGCGCGATGAGATCGGGAGATTGCGAGCGCGTGGCCGGAGATATTCGAGGGGTGGTCGAAGCAGCGCGCGCATCGGGCGCGCTCGTCAAGGTCATTCTCGAAAATGCGTTTCTTTCGGACGAGCAGAAGGCCGAGGCGTGCCGAATCGCCCAGCGCGAAGGCGCCGATTACGTCAAGACCTCGACCGGCTTCGGCCCTTCAGGTTCGACCGAAGCGGATGTGCGGCTGATGAGGAAAACGGTGGGGCCGGCGATGGGTGTGAAGGCTGCCGGCGGCATTCGAACGCTCGCCGACATGCTCCGGATGCTGACCGCCGGGGCAACGCGAATAGGCGCGAGCGCCTCCGTCGCCATTCTAGCCGAAGCCAGCCGGCGGGTCAGTTGAGTCCTATGGAACCATCGCCGAAGCCCGCCGCGCGGCCGCTCGGGCCGAGCGAACTGCTCGGCCTGCTGCTCGAGGCCAGCGAGCAACTTTCTTCCACGCTCGATTTGGACGAGCTCGCCACCCGGGTAGCCGCCGTGGTCAAGCGGGCGATTGACTACCGCGTTTTTGCCATTCTCTTGCTCAACGAAAAGACGCGGCAGCTTCGGATTCTTTCAAGTGTCGGTCATCCGCCGGACGTTGTCTCAGCCCTGCGCATTAACGTCGGCGAAGGCATTGTGGGCCGCGCGGCCGAATCGGGGCGCTCGGTCCTGATCAATGACGTTCGCAAAGAAGCGGACTACATCGAATCGCTGCCCTCCATCCGTTCCGAGCTGGCCGTTCCGCTCGTGATCAAGCATCGCGTCATTGGAGTGGTGGATCTCGAAGCGCCGTGGCCGGGGTTTTTTACCGAGCAGCACCAGTATTTGCTTGAACTGCTCTCGAGCCGCATCGCGCTGGCGATTGAAAACGCGCGTCTTTACCGGCGCAGCCTCCGGCAGTCACGCACGCTCCAATTGCTGAATGAAATCAGCCGCGAGCTGAGTTCCGTGCTGGTGCTGAAAGAGCTGCTCGAGCGCATCGGCGCGCTCACCAAGCGCCTGGTCAATTACCGCCGCTTCAGCATTCTCCTGGCCGACGAGGCGTCGCGGACGTTCAATAACGTCATCTCGCTGCGCGAGGACCAGAAAGTGCCGGATCGCACGACGGTCCGCTACGGGCACGGCATCGTCGGCGCCGCCGCGGAGGCGCGCCAGCCGGTCCTCGTGCCGGACGTTCGGCAAGATCCGCGCTACATCCTGGTGGATCCCGACGCGCGCTCGGAGCTGGCCGTCCCGCTGATTTATCACGACCGCGTTGTCGGCGTCGTGGATCTCGAAAGCCACGAAGCCGGCTACTTCAATGATTCACACATCCGGATATTTTCGACGCTTGCGCCGCAGATCGCCATTGCTCTCGAGAATGCGCAGCTCTACGAGCGCGTGGTGCGAAGTGAAGCGCGGCTTGAGCGCGATCTCCAGCGCGCGCAGGAAATCCAGATGCGCCTGATGCCGGGGGTCGCGCCGGCGATCCCGCACCTTGAAGTCGCGCTGCGCTTTCAGCCGGCGCGGGAGCTGGGCGGCGATCTCTATGACTTTTTGACGTACGGCAAGGACGTGCACGTCCTCGCCATCGGTGACGTGAGCGGAAAGGGAGCGCCCGCGGCGCTTTATGGCGCCATGGCGAGCGGCATTTTGAGGAGCCTTGCCCCGCAGCGCCTGCCGCCCGGCGAAATGCTTCGCAAACTCAACCTCATTCTCCTCGAGCGCAAGATCGAGGGGCATTTCATCACGCTGACTTACGCCGTTTGGGAGCCGAAGCTCAAGGCGCTGCGCCTGGCGAATGCGGGGATGCCGCTGCCGGTGCTGGTTCGCGGGGGCCATTGCCAGCCGATTCGCGCCGAAGGCGTTCCACTCGGGTTGCTCGAGCAGGTCGAATATCAGGAAGTTTCGCTGACGCTCGAGAAAGGCGACGTCCTGGCGCTCTTCTCGGACGGCCTCACGGAAGCGTTCAGCCCGCAGCACGAAGAGTTCGGCCCGCGCCGGATGGAAAACCTCCTTCGGGAAAATCAGTTGCAGCCCGTGGAGCACATCGTTGACGAGGTCTTCAAAGAGGTATCCGCCTTCGAGCAGGGCCGTCCGGCACGCGACGATCAGACGATGGTGGTTCTGCGAGTGCGTTGAGCCCAAGCCAAAAATGGAACCATTCACCTACCGCGCCGACCGGCTTTATTGCGAAGAGACTCTTCTCGAGCCCATCGCGGCCCGCTTTGGAACTCCCGCCTATGTTTACAGCCGCTCCGCCATCATCGGAAACTGGGAGGCCTTCGACCGGGGTCTTGGCGCTTTTCCGCATCTGATCTCCTATTCGGTCAAAGCAAATTCGAACGTGCAGATTCTTCGAATCCTGCGGGAAGCCGGCTCAGGATTCGATGTGGTTTCAGGCGGCGAGCTTGCGCGAGCGCTCAAAGCCGGCGGGGAACCAGGGCGCATCGTGTTTTCGGGCGCCGGCAAAACCGCACCTGAAATAGACGACGCGCTGGCCGCCGGCATCCTGATGTTCAACGTCGAATCTTCGGGTGAATTGGAGCTGATCGAGGCGCGCGCCCGGGCGCTTGGAAAAATCGCCGGCGTTTCACTCCGCATCAATCCCGACGTCGAGGCGGAGACTCATCCCTACATCGCGACGGGCCGTGCGATTCACAAGTTCGGCATTCCCAAAACGGATGCAATCGCTCTCTATCGCCGCGCAGCGGATTCGCCGGTTCTGCGTGTGCGAGGCGTCGCCTGCCACATCGGCTCGCAAATTCTCGAAGCCGCGCCTTTTCTTCGCGCGCTCGACGAAATTGTGGAAGTTGCGCGGACGCTCGATGCCGGCGGCGTTCCCGTGGAGCACCTCGATCTCGGAGGCGGTTACGGCATTCGATATGAAGACGAGCGTCCGATGGATATCGCCCGGCTTTCCCAGTCCATTGCGCAAAAGCTCGCAACGGCGCGCCTGACGCTGATTCTCGAGCCCGGCCGCGCGATTGTGGGCAACGCAGGTATTTTGCTCACCCGAGTGCTTTTCCTCAAGCGCAACGCTGAAAAAAATTTTGTGATTGTGGATGCCGGAATGAACGACCTTTTGCGCCCCGCTCTTTACGGCTCCTATCATCGGATTGCTCCTGCGGAGCGCCGCGCTGGAGGCAAGTTCGTTGCCGACGTTGTGGGGCCGCTGTGCGAAACCGGCGACTTCCTCGCCCGCGACCGCGAATTGCCGGACGTTCGCCCGGGGGATCTCCTCGCCGTGATGACCGCGGGCGCTTATGGCTTCGTCCTCGCATCGAATTACAACTCTCGGCTGCGGCCCGCTGAAGTCCTGGTCCATGGCGCCGAGTTTTCGCTCATCCGCCGGCGTGAAACCTTGGATGATCTGCTCGATGCGGAAACGGTGCGGGGCTGAAGCGCGCGGGAATGCGCTTGATCCCGTTTCAAATCGCCATGGACGCGGTTCATGGTTCAGGCGGGGTGCATGCCTTGCGGCGGCAATCGGCCATCACCTCGGCGGGAATGAGCCAGTGGACGGTGAGAAGCAGGCCGGGGATGATGATCAAATCGTCGATCAGCCCGAGGACCGGTATCGCGTCAGGAATCAAATCGACCGGACTCAGCAAATAGGCGAACGTAAAGCGCAAAAGCCTCCTTGCGCTTTTCGGCGTCCGCGGATCGGCGAGCGCGAACCGGTAAGTGCGGACGACCCGTGATATGCGGCGATAAATAGACTTGATCACGCCTTCATGCTAGCGGCAGGCGCATCGCGAGGTCAACCGCGCGTCTCTTGATTTGTCCGGCCGATTTCGATAGTTTCAATGGCTGCAAGCACCACAAGGAAAGCCGAGGGCTGCATGAACCGAGAAGAAATTCTTCGCAAGCATAAACAATATATCTTTCCCTGCGTCGCGACGTACTATACGGAGCCGCTCGTGGCCGACCACGGCGAGGGCCAATACCTGTGGGACACCGACGGCCGCCGATATTTGGATTTTTTCGGCGGCATTCTGACGGTTGGAGTCGGCCATTGCAATCCGAAAGTCTCGGCCAAGGTGAAAGCGCAGATTGACCGTTTGCCGCACTCTTCGACGGTTTACGCGACGGAAGCGATGGTCGCGCTTGCGGAAAAGCTCGCTCAAATCACGCCAGGAAAGATCGAGAAGAGTTTTTTCACCAACAGCGGAACGGAAGCGAATGAGACCGCAATCCTCGTCTCACGGATGGCGACGGGCCATTTCGACGTGGTCGCGCTGCGGCACGCCTATAGCGGCCATTCGCAGCTTGCGAAGTCCGTGACGGCTCTCGCGCCGTGGAGGAAGTCGGGCGTCATCGCGGTCGGCATCTCGCACGCGCTCAGCCCTTATTGTTACCGCTGCCCGCTGGGTATGACCTATCCGAGCTGCGGGGTCGCGTGCGCGAAAGACGTGGAGGAAACCATTCAAACCACCACGTCCGGCAGCATCGCCGCTTTCATCGCCGAGCCGATTCAAGGCGCGGGCGGCTTCATCACGCCGCCGAAAGAATATTTCAAAATGGTCTTCACCATCGTAAAGAAATACGGCGGCTTGTTCATTTCCGATGAAGTGCAGACGGGTTTCGGCCGGACGGGCAAGAAATGGTTTGGCATCGAACATTGGGAAGTCGAGCCCGATATCATCACGACGGCGAAAGCGATGGCGAACGGATTCTCCGCCGGCGCGACGCTCGCCACGCCCGAAGTCGCGGACGCTTACAAGGGGCTGACGATTTCCACCTTCGGCGGCAATCCGATCATGTCGGTTGCAGCGAAGGCGACAATCGAAGTGATTGAAGAAGAGAAGCTTCTCGAGAATTGCGCCGAAGTCGGCGGCCACCTCCGCGGAAAGCTCGAAGAACTGAAGGAGAAGCATGCGCTCATCGGCGACGTGCGCGGAATGGGTCTGATGCAAGGCCTCGAATTGGTCAAAGACCGCAAAACCAAGGAGCCCGCGCCATCGGAAACCAATCAGTTCATGAACCGCTGCCGCGCGAATGGATTGCTCGTCGGCAAAGGCGGTCTTTACGGAAATGTGATCCGCATTTCTCCGCCGCTCAACATCGGCAAGGCAGACGCCGATGAAGCCGTCCGAATCATGGATAAGTCACTCGGCGAAATAAAGTAGAAGGCTGCGGCAGGCGAGGACTGATTTCGCGGCCGGGCACTATCACCCAAAGTGACGGACCGGCTGAGCATGGCCGCCCGCGAAATTTCGGTTGACACGTTTCCTCGATTCTTGTTACGTTTTCTCGCTCACCGGGCAACTGAGCGGGTGATTGAAAATGTTTGTCCCCAAACGGATGTTTCTGACGAAAGGCGTTGGGAAGCACCGGGAGAAGCTGACGAGCTTCGAGCTGGCGCTGCGCTCGGCGGGTATTGCGGCATGCAATCTGGTGCGCGTTTCGAGCATTTTCCCGCCGCGCTGCATGATGCTTTCGCGGGAAAAGGGCATTCAGGAACTGAAGCCGGGCCAGGTGGCTTTCGTGGTGATGAGCGAGAACTCGACCCGCGAGCCGCACCGGCTGATTGCGGCATCCGTAGGCGTCGCGATGCCGGCGGACCGCAACACTTACGGATACCTTTCCGAGCATCATTCATTCGGCCAGACGGAAGAAGTCGCGGGAGAATACGCCGAAGAATTGGCCGCCGAGATGCTCGCGACCACGCTCGGAGTCGAATTTGATTCCGATCAGAGCTGGGACGAGAAGAAGGAAATTTACCGGATTTCGAACAAGATCGTTCGGACCACGCACATTACACAATCCGCCATCGGCGATAAGCGCGGCTTATGGACGACGGTGCTGTCGGCCTCCGTTCTCCTCGGCGTGGATGAGTAAGCGCCGGACGCTGCGGCCTTTTTTGGGGCGGCCGCCCATTCGCCTACCGTCTCGAGAACCTTTCATCTCCAGGAGCTCATCCTATGCGCAAACATGAAATCCTTTCGACGCCGACCAAGCCGTTCGCGATTGATCGGAGCAAGAATGTCGCCGCGGCGCTCGAGAAAATGCAGGGCATTTCTTTTCAAGGGCGCAGCCTTGCCGGCGCGTTCCAGGTCTGGAAGCGCATGCTCCGCGACCGGACGATGATCATGATGGGCATGTCGGGCGCGATGGTGCCGGCGGGAATGCGCCGCCTGGTGGTTTACATGATCAAGAACCGGCTGATTGATTGCCTGGTTTCGACGGGCGCCAACTTTTTTCACGACTTTCATGAAACGCTCGGCCGGTTCCATTTCCAATCTTCGCCCGGAGTGGATGATGTCGCGCTGCAGGAGCATTTGATTGACCGCATGTACGACACGCTTGCGGACGAAGAGGAATTCCGTGAAGAAGACGCCTTCATCGGCCGCTTTGCCGCTTCGCTCGATCAATCCCGGCCCTACACAACACGCGAGTTCCTGAATCTTCTCGGCAAAGAGCTTTCGAAACGGGCTAAAGAAGATGGGATCCTCACCGCAGCCTATAAGGCCTCGATTCCACTCTATTGTCCCGCCATCGCGGACTCCTCCATCGGCATTGGAATCGCGGAGAATCGCTACCTCGGCAAGAACCGATTCGTGTTCGACGTCATTGGCGACGTGCTCGAAACGGCCCGCCTCGCCGGCGAATCGCCCGCGAGCGGCGTCCTCTACTTCGGCGGCGGAACGCCCAAGAACTTCGTTCAGCAGAGCGAAGTCACCGCCACGTTCATGCGCAAGGCGACGGAGGGCCACAAATACGCCGTTCAGATCATCACCGACTCCGCGCACTGGGGCGGGCTTTCCGGCTGCACGTTCGAGGAAGCGCAGAGTTGGGGAAAAATCGCCCACGACGCCAGCATGGTCACCGTTCATTGCGATTCGACCATCGCCATGCCTTTCCTGGTCACCGCAATCTCCGAGCAGACACGCCTGATTGCCAAGCGACGGAAGCCTCGCTTTGAAATGGGATGTGAGTTAAAATTCAGCTTCAGGGCGTAGCAAACCTCTGAAAACGACTGGGGCGCGGTGATCCGTGTCACTCCGGTTGCTTCTGCGAGAGTGCCCCATGACGCCGAAGCATTCTGAATGACAACTCTCCGACGAGCGGACTCCCTTGAAAGTCAAAAGGAGAAAGCGGCGATGGAACGGTTAATCAAGGCGAAGCAGAACGAGACTTATCAGGCTGTGGTGCCGCCCGGGACATTGCGCTTTCTCGACTTCGCGCGGCTTCGGCTTGCCAAGGGAAAGAAGCACGCGGCGTCGAGCGAAGGCCGTGAATATCTCATCGACATTTTTTCAGGCGTCGCCGCCGTGCGAGTCGAGCCGAAATCCGACCCGCCGCGCGTTTTCGAGCGCGCCGGAGGCCGGGCGGACGTATTCTCGGGTCCGCCGGTGATGGTTTATATTCCGCCACAGTGCAAGTTTGAAGTAACGGCTGTTTCCGATTCGCTCGACGCCGGAATTTTCTCGTCGCAATCGGACGCTACGGCGCCGCCGACGGTTTTCGAAGGCCCCGCCATCGTGACGAATCACGCGGGCCGCGATAACTGGCAGCGCACCGTCTATTCCGCGGTCACGGAGTCGTTTCCTGCGGGGCGTCTGCTCTCAGGCGAAACGCTGAATCCTTCCGGGAATTGGTCCAGTTATCCGCCCCACAAGCACGACCGCAATAATCCGCCGGGTGAGGCGGTGCTCGAGGAAATTTATTTCTTCCGCGTCAAGCCGGCGCAAGGCTTCGGATTCATTTACACCTACACAGCCCCGGGCGACCCCGATGGGTTCTCGAACGTTTTCGTCGTCCACGACGGCGATACGGTTCTGTTGCCCAAAGGCTATCATCCGGTGGTTGCGGCGCCTGGCTACGCGCTCCACTACACCTGGACGCTAGCGGGCGAAGAGCGCCGCTACGGCGCCTGGGCGGACGACCCGCAACACGCGTGGGTCAAGGGACAGTGACAACGGGCGACCGGCCGGCGAACGCCGAAGAGCGGAGGATCTTTTTCTCTTATCCGGATGTGCCGCCTCTCGATGTTCCCCTCAAAAATCTCCTCGCCGTTATTGAGCCGAAAGCGTCGCCGAGCACGAGCGCCGTCGAGCCGCTGGTCGAACGGGCGCTCGATTCGCCGGCCGGAAGCGAACGGCTGGAACAGCAAATCTCGCCGAACACTCGCGTGCTGTTTCTTGTGGACGACATCACGCGGCAGACGCCCGCAGCGGCCGTGCTTCCTCCCGTGCTTGCCCGCTTGCGCGCGCGCGGCGTCCCCGCTTGCAACATCCGATTCCTCATCGCCGCCGGCACGCACGCTCGCATGACCCGCGAAGAGCTTGAGCGAAAGCTGGGCGCATCGGTTCTGAATGATTATGAAGTTCGCATTCACCATTGGCGCGAAGAATCCGAGCTCCATGAGATTGGCAAGACTTCGGATGGAACGCCGATCCGCATGAATCGGCTGCTGGGCGAGGCGGACTTCGTCATCGGCATCGGGCAAATCGTCCCGCATCGCGTGATGGGCTTTACGGGCGGAGCGACCATCGTGCAGCCGGGTGTTTCCGGTCCGGAAATCACCGGCTACACGCATTGGAAAAGCGCGCTATTTCCGGGCGCTGAAATCCTGGGTCATGCGGAAAATTCCGTCCGTCAGGAAGTCGAGCAAATCGCTCGCGAGGCGGGATTGCGCTTCATTATCAACGTGGTCATGGACGCGAAGACGAATGTGATGGAGGTGGTGGCGGGAGATCCCGTCCAGGCACATCGCAAAGGCGCGGCGGCCTCACGCGAGATTTACGGAGTTCGTCAGCCTCGATTCGCCGACATCGTTGTGGTCGAATCCTTTCCGGCCGATTTCGATTTGTGGCAGGCGGCCAAGGGAATTTATTCCTCGGAGCTTGCCGTGCGCGAAGGAGGGGTCGTCATTCTAATTACTCCGTGTCCTCACGGTGTTGCCGAAGAGCATCCGGAAGTCGAGCGTCTGGGATATCATGGCCTCGAAGAGGTGAAGCAATTAGTTGCGCGGAAGGAAATCCGCGATCTCGTGGCGGCAGCGCATCTGGCGCACGTGGGCCGCGTAACGCACGATCGAGCGCGCGCAATCATGGTTTCGCCCGGCATCCCGCCGGAGATTCAGCGCCGGATTGGGTTTGAATCCGCCTCGACGCCGCAAGCGGCGCTTGAAAGAGCGCTGGCGCTCGCGGGCTCGAAAGCGCAAATCGCGGTGCTACGGCACGGCGGCGATGTGTTGCCGCTTGTTCCTGAGAATGCGCGTCCCGCAGTCGCCTGACCGAACCGATATGGATGAGACCTCCGTTCCTGCCGCCACTCGCCCCCGCCCCGTTGCCGGGTTCCGCTGGTATATCTGCGGTCTCCTTTTTCTCGCCACAACGATCGCCTACGTGGACCGCGGCGTCATCGCCTACCTCGAAAAATTCCTCGAAACGACAATCGGTTGGAACAGCATTCAATACGGGTATATGACGGCGGGATTTCAGGTGGCCTATGCCATCGGCCTGGTTTCCGCCGGCCATTTCACAGACGTATTGGGCACGCGCAAAGGCTTCGCTATCGCGATCACCCTGTGGAGCTTTGCCGCGATGCTTCCCGGCGCGGCGCATTCGGCGCTGGCTTTCGGCGTGGCACTCTTCATTCTGGGGCTCGGCGAATCGGCCAATTTCCCGGCTTGCATCAAGACGGTTGCTGAATGGTTTCCCAAGAGCGAGCGCGCTCTCGCCACGGGCATATTCAATTCCGGCTCGAACGTCGGCACCATTATCGTTCCGCTGGTCGTGCCCGTTCTCACCCTGACGTTTGGCTGGCGCTGGGCATTTGTCGCCACGGGCGCCACGGGGCTGCTTTGGCTTGTGCTTTGGCTGTGGCTATACGCCAAACCGGAAGAGCATCGCTCGGTATCGCTCAGGGAACTGGCTTATATTCAGAGCGAGCGCGAAGAGAGGGTTGCGTCGGTCCCATGGCGCCGGCTTATTCCTAAGCGCGAGACTTGGGCGTTTTCGATCGGCAAGTTCCTGACGGACCCCGTCTGGTGGTTTTATCTGTTCTGGCTGCCGAGGTATTTGCAGGGAACTTTTCATTTGAGCCTGACGCAGGCGGAAGCGCCGGTGGTTGGCGTTTATGTGATTTCGATTGCCGGAAGCCTCGGCGGAGGATGGATTCCGGCGGCGTTCCTCAAGCGCGGGCGCACCGTGAATTTTTCGCGCAAGACGGCGATGCTGATCTGCGCGCTCGCCGTCCTGCCGATTCTTCTCGCGCCCTATCTCCATCACGTTTGGCTTGTGGTCGGGCTGGTTGGTCTCGCCGCCGCCGCGCATCAAGGGTGGTCGGCGAACATTTTCACAATTCCCTCGGACACGTTTCCGAAAGCGGCCGTCGCAAGCGTCGTCGGCTTTGGCGGGATGTTCGGCGCCATCGGCGGCGCGCTGCTCCAGGTAGCGACAGGCTACATCGTAAAAGCCACGCATAGCTATGTGCCGCTTTTCATCTTCGCCGCTTCCGCTTATCTCCTGGCGTTGCTCATCATCCATCTTCTCACCCCTCGTTTGGAACCCGCAAAACTCGCGGCCGCACACTCCTAGTCTTCGATTGTCCGCTCGCACCGGCATGAAGGGAGTCATGCTACAATCGCAACCAGCCGCACAGGGGGTTCGCAATGCTTGTGACAACCATCGAGAAAGTTGACGGTTACCGGACGGCAAAGGTGCTCGGCCATGTTTACGGCGTCGTGGTTCGCAGCAGAAGTCTGGTAGGAAACATTGCGGCCTCTTTCCGCTCGCTTGCGGGCGGCGAGATCGAGCAGTATACGCGCCTGGTTGAGGACACGCGCCGCCATGCCATTGACCGAATGGTCGAAAATGCCCGCCTGATGGGCGCGAACGCTGTCGTCATGATGCGCTTTGACTCTTCGGAATTCGCGCAGATGATGTCTGAGGTGGTTGCATATGGGACCGCGGTTGTGCTCGAGCCGATTGCGCAGAGTTCCGCCGACCGCCAGGGTTAGAGAGCCATGTTCATCATCTCCGTGGCATTTCTTGCATTGATTGTGGTGCTTTACTTCATGTTTGACCGCGAGCGTTACCGCGGGAAAAGGGATAAGCACGGTGTTCGCCCGACGGATGAGGTTTTTCGGGATCCGGGAACCGGAAAACTGATGCGCGTTCACGAAAATCCCGAGACGGGCGAGCGTGAATACCGGCCTGAAGAGCCTTCCGGCGACAATTAAGGCCGGGTGATTCCGCGCGGCCTTTGCCTTCACCTGGACGAGCGCGAGTTTCGGCGGCGCGGGTGAAACGTCTTCTGCTTTTCCAGCATGGCTACGCAGTCTTGAATTTTCCTCACTCTCGCTTCGGGCTTCTTCGCCGTCTGGATCCTCCAGAGAATCGCGTAGCGATTGGCTGAGTCGAGCGTCTTGAAGAACGCGTTCGCGCGCGGACTCGCGTCGAGCGCCTTTTTCAAGTCGGGAGGCACGGTCGCGGTCTTTGGCGAGTCATAGGCTTTTTCCCATTGTCCGTTCTGCTTCGCGCGCTCGATGGCCGCGAGGCCCGCGGGTTTCATCTTGCCTTTGCGGATTAGCGCGATCGCGCGATCGCGGTTGATCTTTGACCAGATGCTGCCGTCCGATCGCGGCAGAAACCGCGAGAGCCATGTGCTTTCCGTCTCGCCCCTCGCTTGTCCCGTGATCCATCCATAACACAAGGCCATGTCGAGAGCGTCGCTGAAGGACACCGATTTCACGCCCGAGCCTTTCTTTGCAAGCCGCAGCCAGACCCCTTGCGATATGTCGAAGTTCTTTCGAAGCCAATTCGCCCAACTCGCCTCGCTTGCAAAGGCGAGGATGGGGTTGCTATTCGCCGCTTTCTCCTTCATTCGATTCCCCATTGGCATTTTGCACGCTCATCGTCCATTTAGAATAACGTTCGCAGCCGGGACTGACAACGCGGTAGGAACTCTCGCGCGGTGGGAACTCTCTGCATTTTCGGGTATCCTTCCGCAAGCTCCGTGGCGAGGGCGAATGGAGCTATTCGAATTGCAGGTTCAGATTCGATGAATTACGGAAGCGCAAATCCGGGAGCGGACGCAGTGACGAACTCGAGGCGCTGGGCGGTTGTCTCGCTCCTGTTCGTCGCTTCAATCATCAATTATTTTGATCGCGCCACGATTTCTTTTGCGCTTCCGCTCATTTCGAACGATTTCCATCTCGGCCCCGCGAGCGAAGGCATTCTGCTCTCCGCATTTTTCTGGTCGTACACGCTCATGCAGTTGCCGATTGGCGCGATGGCCGATCATCTGGATTTGCTGTGGGTTTATGCCGGAACCTTCGCAATCTGGTCATTGGCTCAAGGGCTGACGGGTCTTGCGGCCAGCCTCACCGCTCTCATCCTCTTGCGAATGGCGCTCGGCGTCGGCGAATCGGTTTATCTACCGGGCGGCACCAAAATCGTCAGCCTGCTCTATGAGGCGGACGAGCGCGGCGCTCCTTCGGGTTTTTTCGATTTCGGCACGCGCGTCGGAATTGCAGCGGGCGGCCTCGTCATGCCGTGGCTGGTCGCACGTTTCGGCTGGCGCCCGGCTTTTGTGGGAATCGGCGTGTTCGCGCTCCTCTGGCTCATTCCCTGGTTTGCGGTCTTCCCGGCCCGTGCCGTGCGCGCGCGCGCCCGCGCCGCGCGCGCTCCCGTTTTGCCGGGAGCGGGTCTCGGCCGCATCGTGCATTTCAACCGCAACCTGCTCGGCATCTGCCTGGGATTTTTCTGCTTCGATTACTTCTGGTATCTGATGGTGACCTGGCTGCCTGACTATCTCTATCAGGAACGGCATCTCGGCATCGTCAAAGCGGGACTTTACGCCGCGCTGCCTTACGCTGTTTTTGGAATCTCCGAACCCATCGGCGGATGGATCGCCGACCGCTTGATTCGCCGCGGCTGGGATGAGACGCGCACGCGGAAGGGAATTGTGACCATTGGTTTTCTCTTCGGTTTACTCATCATTCCCGCAGCGCGAGTGGCAACCGCGGGCGCGGCGATCGCGCTCATCGTGGGCTCGGGTCTGGTCGGCCTCGCGACAGCCAACTTGATCGTCATCCTGCAGAGCTGTGCGCCGCCGGGCGAGGTCGGATTGTGGACCGGCTTCGAAAATTTCTTTGGCAACATCGGCGGCATTCTCGCCCCGCTCGTCACCGGATTGCTCATCAAGTGGACCGGATCATTCCTGCCCGCGTTCATCCTCGGCCCCGCGATTTTGCTCAGCGGGTTGATTTCCTACTGGTTCATCGTCGGCCGGCTCGAGCCGACTGCAAATCCGTCGCGAGAAAGGGCTTGACATCAATACGTATATCTGGATACTATAGTGTTCAGCAATATGGCGACGCCCGTACCCATCAGTCAAACCGCCGGAAGTGGCTTCCTCGCCGCCAACGAGATCTATCAGGGGGACTGCCGACGACTTATCCCGCGGGTCGAAGGGGAAAGCATTGCGTGCAGCCTTTGGTCTCCGCCGTATTTTGTCGGCAAGCAGTACGAGGCCTACCTCGATACGTTCGACGACTGGCAGGAACTGATCGGTGAGGTGATCCGGCTGCACATTGACATAATCAGGCCGGGCGGATTTCTCATCATCAATATCGCGGACATTTTGTGCTTTTACGACCCGCAGATGCCGAAGATCCAAGCTGAAAACGTTGACCGCCGGAAATCCAAGGTGACTCGCGACGACGTCCTCAGAGTGAAGGAGGGATACCCTCACCTCAGCCGATACGAACTCGCTAAAGTGCTGGGTTGTAGCGAGCAGACTGTTGATCGCCGGCTCAACGGCAACAACATTCGCGGGGGCAAATACGCCACGCAAACCCGCGTGAAGATTGTGGGGGGTCTGGTCGAGGAATGGGCATTGAACGCTGGATTCTACCTGTACGACCGCCGCGTTTGGGTCAAGGACCCTGCGTGGGCGAATAGCAACTGGACGACGCTGTCGTATCGTTCCGTGGATGAATTCGAGCACCTATACATATTCTGGAAGCCGGGGATCACAACCATACGCCGTGACAAGCTGACACCGCAACAGTGGGCGGATTGGGGTTCCCGGGCGGTGTGGCACATTCCCTCCGTGCGGGCCAACGACGACCACGAGGCCAAATTCCCGCTTGAGCTTCCTCGACGCTTAATCCAGCTCTTCACCGAGCGGAACGATATTGTGTTGGACCCCTTCATCGGCAGCGGGACGACCGCCGAGGCGGCCATTGTCGAAGGGCGTCGCTACGTGGGTATCGAGCTGTCGCCCGAATATGCAGCACTTGCGCGGAAGCGAATAAAGGACGCGCTCAGTCGTCCCACACAAATAGCTCTTCCGGTTCGATAGAGATGGTTTGCACGCGCCAGCCTTTTTTCCGCTTCAGCCTTTCAAAGCTGAGGCGCGTGCGGAACGCTTCTTGACGTTTCGGGGAGTTCGGGCCGCCGACCCATATCGTGTCCGAAGGCGTCGGATTGTAATAATCCTGCAGCAATCCATTGGGGCAACAGGCAATGACGATCTTCTGCAAGGCGTTACCCCTCGCCCGGTTCCTATATACGTATTTCACAAAGATAGTGGTCGTCAAGAAAGGGATATCCTTGATCACTGCGACGGTTGGGATTTTACCGGGCACGTCGAGATTTAGGCCCGCTCTGCGCTGGCGGACGCGCATGGACGTTTGGGAAGTTTGCAAACGGGCGACGCCACCAGACTTCTCAGCCTTTGAATCGACAAGCAGAACCTGGCGGACAGCGTAATCCGGCTCGAAGATGTATCTGGCGCGCTTATAATCCATTTTTCCGAAGACCCGCTGGGCCATTCGGGACATACCAAGTGAGTCCAACGCCTCGGTCGTGATGTCTTCGCCGATATCACCCTGAAGGTCCGTCTCGTGCTCGAAGATGCTTACAGACTCCTGGCGGAAAAGGTCCAACGCTTGGGCGACGAACCGCGTGGAAGCCTTTTCAATACTTTCGAGGAGCTCGGGCCTCCGGGCCAGAGTGTACGGATCAAGAAACACGGGAGGCTCTCCCTCTTCGTTCAGCGTCTCTCAGCAATTGGGAGCCTTCACACCCTAGCGCGCGAGCCAAGCGCAAGAGAACCCGCACAGAAGGAGATTTGAGGCCGCGTTC
Organism: Acidobacteriota bacterium; assembly: GCA_021828285.1. GTDB lineage: Bacteria > Acidobacteriota > Terriglobia > UBA7540 > UBA7540 > JAKASG01. The sequence continues at coordinate 17,223 of JAKASG010000010.1, forward strand.
CACCTGAGATATATAAGTGCGGTGGACCCTAGCGCGCTCGGCAAATGCCTCCTGCGATAGCCTGGCGGCTTCGCGGCGAGTCTTAATGACCTGCCCGAGTCGTTGTTCAGCGAGTTCCGCGGCCACGCGTGCATTCTCGCCGATTGTAGACAATGGTGCTACAGACAATAGTATTCAGTTCCGAATCGCGCCGGTCCTCGGGAAAATCCATATATTCCCCCCCAGCGGTAGGGCCATCGCCTATCCCGGCGGACAGGGATAATACTGGCCGGGCGTCGCGGGCGTTCCGGGAATGACCATATCGGGTGTTCCGGGAATTATGGTATCCGGCGAGCCCCCCGCGCCCGGGATGACCGTGGGCTGAGTGCCGGGAATTACCGTATCCGGCGAGCCGGGCGAACCGGGCTCGTAGCAGTAATGGCGCGGCGCGGGCCGAATGGGACTTGGCGAGGCTTCGCGGGCGGCCGCCTGCGCGCGATCTTCCTCCAGAATGACTTGACCTTCCAAGACCGTCGCGACGGGCGTGCCCACGTCCAGAAAGATCCCGCCGTGATGCGCCGCGAGGATAAGCCCGGCCACAAATCCGATTGTCCCGCCAATCGTGCCGCCGATCACCGCGCCGCTTGTGCGAGAGAACGCCGCGGGCGGGCCGCTTGGAAAGCCTTGAGGAGAAGTTGACGCCGACCCTCCACCGCTCGCCAGGGCGCCGATTGCCATTCCGCCAACCGCTCCTGCGAGCCCCGCAAGCACGGCGGGAGTATAGCTCTCGCCATAGGTGGAAGTGGTTTGTTCGAGATTTGCCGTGACCGCAACCTCGCCTGGCACGCCAACCGTGTAACCGTTGGCGAAGACCAGCGAGGCATTGCCGAGATCAATTTCGCCACGCCGCTTGACCCAATAGGCGCGCGGCCTTCTCGCTAGAGACCCTTCAAGAAAACTTCCCGTCGGGATCGCAATTTCCCCTCCGATCACAACGGGAGCGGATGTCTGAAGATAAATTTTTTCGCCTAATTTTGTCGTTGGGGTTGAAACGGGGCGCACGAGCGAAAGAAGAAGCTCCGTGCCCGCCGGAATGGTGATGGTGGATTGTTTTGAAGCAGCCGCCGTTTGCGTTGGGAGTTCGGACCCGGAACGCACCGGGGCGGTTGCTGGTTGTTGCGCGTAGCATCCCACGGCCGCAAGCAGGACGGCCGTTATCGCGAGCTTCGTCATCGGCCACCTCCCTTGGCATGGCTCCGTTCAATCTCAAGCCTGCCGAGCCATTCGACCCCGCGGCGGATGCCTGCATCGGTCGAATCGGTAGCGCGATGTAAAGCTTCCCGTCGCGGAATGCTCCGCCTCAATAGACGCGCTATCGCAAGAAGGGGTTACCGGCAGGTATCTCCAAATAATCTGCTCCATTTGGCGAAAGCGCCATTCAGTGGCAGAATGGTCGAGCCGCAGGAGAGCGCGGCGGCTCCAGGTTTTGGAGCATCAGGCACAAAGATGAATCTTCCGCTCACTCCCGTTCGGTTCAAGCGTTCGGCGGCTGTGCGGTATGGCCGCAAGGTGGGGGTCGTTTGCGGCAACGAGCGATTCACCTATCAGGAATTCAACGAGCGATGCGACCGCTTGTCGGACGCTTTGCTTCGTCTGGGAATTGCGTCCGGCGACCGGATTGCCTTTCTCAGCTTCAATTGCCATCGCCTGCTCGAAGCTTATTTTGGGGTGCCGCAAATCAGCGCGATTCTGCTTCCACTGAACATCCGCCTTTCGTCGGAGGAATTGGCCTACATTCTCGAGGACGCTTCGCCGCGCTTTGTTTTTTACGACCCGGAACTGGCGCCACTTGCTGAAGTCCTGCGGCAGAAGGCGCGAAATGTGGAGCATTTTATTGCGCTTGCTGGGAAGCCTCCTGCGTGGGCTTATGGCGAGACCTATGACCAGCTCCTGGCCTCTGCCGCGCCTCGCGAGTTCGACTTTCGCGCGATTGACGAAAACTCTGTTGCCGAGCTTTTCTACACCAGCGGCACCACGGCGCATCCGAAGGGCGTCATGCTGACGCATCGCAATCTCTATCTGCACGCGCTTTACGTCAGCATTGCTCTCAGCGGCGGCGGCGACCGCGAGGTGGCGCTTTATACGGTTCCCCTTTTTCACGTCAATAGCTGGGGAACGCCTCACACGGTCACGAACGTCGGCGGGCGCCACGTCATGATCCGCAAATTCGATCCCGCCACGGCGCTTGAGCTCATCGAACGCGAAGGCGTCACGCGGCTCCAAATGGTTGCTGCCATGGTCATCGCGCTCATCAATCACCCGGACTTCGCGAAATACGATCTCTCGAGCGTCAAGGAGCTGATTTTCGGCGGCGCACCCACGAGCACGGCGCTGATCAAGCAAGTGGAGGAAAACATCCCCGGCTGTCTCGCTTTCGGCGGCTACGGCTTGACGGAAACGTCGCCGGTCATCACGCTCGCCCGCATCAAGCCGCATCTCGAATCTGAGCCTGCGGACGCCCTGCTGCGCCGGCGCGCGACGGCGGGGTTCGCTCTGCCGGGCGTGGAAATTCGCGTGGTGGACGCCAACGGCCGCGACGTGAAGCCCGGCGGGGACGAGGCCGGCGAAGTAATCGTCCGCGGCGATGTCGTGATGGAGGGTTACTGGCGGCAGCCCGAAGCGACCGCCAACGCGATTCGCGAGGGATGGCTGCACACGGGCGACCTCGCCACGATGGATGACGAAGGTTACATCCTCATCGTGGATCGCGCGAAGGATATGATTCTGAGCGGCGGCGAGAATATCGCCTCTGCGGAAATCGAGCGTGTCATTTACGGCCATCCGGCCGTGCTCGAATGCGCGGTCATCGCCGTTCCGGACGAGCGCTGGGGTGAAGTGCCGAAAGCGCTGGTCGTGGTGCGGCCGGGAGTCAGCGCGACTCAAGAGGAAATTTTGAGCTATTGCCGCAAGCATCTCGGCGGCTTCAAAGTCCCGAAATCCGTGGACTTCATGGAGAGTTTGCCCAAGGGCGGCACCGGAAAAATTCTGAAAAAAGTCCTGCGCGAAAAGTATTGGGAAGGCCACAGTCGCCGCGTGCATTGAATGCGCCGCGTCGCATTCGCCACGGCTTCGCGTCCCGCGCACTCCCGGACATTCTGAACGCTCCGCCATGCGAAATGCCCGCAAATGTGGAATACTGTCAGCCGATGAACCCGATTCAGGCGGATGTTCCGCTCAAACCGTACACGACGTTCAAGATTGGCGGCCCGGCGCGATATTTTGCAAGCGCAAGCACGGAGGAAGAATTCCGCGCGGCGCTTGATTTTGCGCGGCGCGAGCGATTGCCGATTTTCGTGCTCGGAGGCGGCAGCAACATCGTGGTCAGCGACCGCGGATTTTCCGGCCTGGTCGTTCATCCATCCCGGCAAGGCATCGAGCCTGAAGATGCAGGCACGAGCGAAAGGATCCTCAGAATTCAAGCCGGCGAAGTCTGGGATGACGTGGTTCGACTCGCGGTGAAAGAAGGTTTGTGGGGAATTGAAAACCTCTCGCACATTCCGGGACAGGCGGGTGCGGCGCTCGTGCAGAACATCGGCGCTTACGGCCGGCAGGTCGCCGACACGCTCGAATCGGCGGAAGTCATGAGCCTGCGCGACGGCCGCGTCCGCGCCCTCACGGCGGTCGAGTGCGGCTTCGCCTATCGCCGGAGCATTTTCAATTCAACGGCAAAAAACGAATTCATCATTCTCTCGCTCGCGCTTCGGCTCCGTAAAGACGGCCAGCCTGATTTGCGTTATCCCGATTTGCAGGCGCATTTCGCCGCGCGCGGCCCGGCCATGCCTTCACTCGGAGAAATCCGCGAAGCAATCATCGGGATTCGCGACCGCAAGTTCCCGTTTCCCCGCGAAGAAAAAGGCGGAAACGCAGGATCGTTTTTCAAAAATCTGCTTCTCGGCGAAGAAGAATTTGCAGCGCTCGAGCGCAAGGTGCAGCGGAACTTCGGGCCGCGCGAGCTCGACCGGCTCAATGAAATTCGAAGGCGTTCTTCCCCCGCGCCCATTAAAGTGCCCGCTGCGTTCCTGATTGAGATTTGCGGGCTAAAAGGCTGCCGCGGTGGAGGTGCGGAAGTGAATCAAACGCAGCCGCTCGTGCTTTTGAACCAGGGCGGAGCAACTGCGGATGACGTGCTCGCGCTTGCCGGGCACGTTCGCCGGACCGTGCGGGAACGCACCGGGGCGACCCTCGCGCTTGAACCGGAACTGGTCGGCTTTACTCGCGAAGAGATTGCGAACGCGCTTGGGAGTGATTGAGCCGCTCGCGCGTCTTGAAGTAGTTGATCCACTCATCCGGCAGCTCGGGAAGCGACGGCCCCGCGGCCCAGGTGCGGCTCAACTGCGTGTCGCGCCAATTCCAGAGCCGCTTCGTGGCCCACTGAACCGATACCGGCTTCGAATCCCATTGCCCGCGTGGATAGTAATAAACGCCCACCACCTGCACCCAGAGTGACGCTCCGAGCGCCGCTACCATCGCGGCCGTAAGCGCTTTCGACCGGCGCACGCCTTCCCAAACGGCCAGAAGGAACAGCGCAAAAAACGGCAGCAGATCGGTCATGTAGCGCGGACCGAAACACCATCCTCCCCACCATTGCCCGAACTTCGCTTGCAAAACATAGACCGCAGTCATTCCGACGATCAGGTAGCGAGCCCAACCGTAGGCGTTTTGTTTCCACATTCGCACCGCACCCCACAATGCGAAGACCGTCCACGGCGCGTAAATCAGCAGGCCGCGGCTCGGGCTCGCCATCAGGCCCGCCAGTCCCACGCTGAAGGACGTTCGGCCAACACCGGTTGGAAACGTGCGCATGGGCGGCAAGAAAGGATTCGGATAGCCGCCAAGAAGGCTGTGGAAATAGTGGAGATTATAAGCGAGCACGAGAAGGCCGAGCACGGACATTGGCGCAAGGCTCGCGAGAAGCTCTCGGCGCGAGCGCCGGGCAAAATAGACGAGAAAAGGAAGCAGGATTGCTACGTCGGCCAATTTATTGGCCGTCGCAGCGGCGAGCGCGAGACCGGCCCAGAACGCGCGCTGCTCCGCCGAGCCTTCGCGCCAGAGCGCCCAAAGGAGAAACGCAAAGCAAAGCTCGGTGAAGCCTTGCCGCCAAAGCGCCTGGCTTGAAGTCGAGAAAGTGTTGCTCGCGAGTGAATAGATCAGGGTGATGATGAGGGCCGCGTTCGCTCCGGCCTTTTTCCTGAGCGCCAGATAAAGCACTCCGGCGGAAAGCGCGGCGATGAGCGAAGCGCAGAACTTGGCCATGGTTTCCACGACGAGCGGAGTGAGAAGCGCCGCTTCGAGGGGCGAGGTGTGCTGGCTATGGACGATTGCGGCGGGCAGAACGTAAAGCGGCAGGAGCAGGACGGGCAAGATGATCGGATAGGACGAAAGCCAATGGCCGTGAATATGCCGCACGTAATACATGCGCCGCGACCTCGCCGCTGAAACCTCATGCGGAAACCAGCGGTCGAGGTAAACCGTGTGGTCGAGCAGCAGACTGAAGGGCAGGAGCTGCGCGGGAAGAGAGTCGTTGATGCGCACGGTGCGAAAGTTCGAATTGTAAATGAGCATCAGCGCCACGATCAGAAAGAACAAGGATACAGGGCGCCTTTCGGGCTTATGCGGCGGGAGGGAGAGTTCGTGGGGCGGATCAGCCGGCATGCATACTGCCTCAGGCGTCTTCCTGAACTTTGTAATCGCAGGCCTCGCGGCAATCGCGGCAATAATATTGCCCATCCTCCGCGAGGCGAACACTGTATGTGTTACGGCAGAACGTGCAGTAGCGATCGCAGGTGCATTTCTCCTCTGGCAGGTTGCAAACCGCACAGATGAAAATCTTTCTCATGCTGGCCTCCTTCCTGACTGAGCGGCCGCACTGGGCGATTGCGTGCGGCCACTCATTCTTCTCCTATTTTCGCTCCAAAATCAACCGCCGGCCGCGGAAGGCTGCTGGAAGTTGCGCGGAATTCAAGCGAGTGCGCAGGGCGAATGCGCAAGAATACGCATGAGTGAACCTGGCTTGACACTTCTGAAATGCGGATGATAGAAGATAAACAGCCCGTTTGGGCGCTATCGTCTAGGGGTTAGGACGTGAGATTCTCAATCTCAAAACCCGGGTTCGATTCCCGGTAGCGCTACCATCCTCCAATCGGAAGCGCTCGCCCTTGTGACGCAGGTCACAAAAGAGGTGTGATGAAAGCATTTGACTCGCCTGGCACGTGGGTGCAGAATTTGTCTTTAGAGAGAATTCGTCGCCGGGGGTGAATCCAGCAAGGCTGGCGGCGCGAAAGGGCTTGGTCAGGCATTATGGATTCAAAGAAAATCAAATTCGGAATTGGTATTGCCATCATCGTGGGAATTGTCGCATGGGAGGGCATTTCCGGATTTCAGCAGGCGAAGTCTTATTACGTGACGGTCAAGCAATTGACGAGCGGCAAGTCCGCCCGCAGGGATATCCGAGTGGGAGGGGTTGTCACTCCTGGCTCAATCGAACGAGTCGGCACCGTTCTCTCCTTCCGGCTCGCCCAAGGCAGTGACTCGATCCCGGTGACTTACGTTGGCGATGAAACGCTCCCCGACACCTTCAAGGGTGGCGCGCAGGCGGTCATCCAGGGGAATTATACGGCCGGCGGCCAGTTCATGGCCGATCACATTCAGGCAAAGTGCGCCTCGAAATATCAGGCTGCTCCTCCGCCGCCGCCGCCGCAAAGCGCCAGCGTTGCGGACCCAGGCACGGCCCGATAGGCAAAGCTTCTGGTTTTGAAGTGATCTTTGAGGGCGCAGACGGGCGCGCTCTCAGCGGGAGTTCATCCTAATGGATCGTTTGGGTAGTGTGGGACTGATCGCGGCGCTGGGCTTCGCGATCTACGGAATGGTCGCGGGCGCCGTCGCCGGAAAGTTGCGCAGCGCGCGAATTCTGAAGAGCGCTGAGCGCGCGGCGCTGGGCTTTCTTGGCCTCATTACGATGGCGGTTTTCGCCCTCGAATACCTCATCCTCACCAACAATTTTCATATCGCTTATGTCGCGGAGCATTCGAACCGCTCCTTACCCGTCTATTACAAGATACCAGTCCTCTGGTCCGGGCAGGAAGGCTCGCTGCTGTTCTGGACATGGCTGCTTTCGATTTATATCGGCGCCATCGTTCTTCTGAACCGTAAAAAGCACCGGCAACTGATGCCGTACGTGATCTCGATTTGCCTGGGGGTGGGCACATTCTTCAGCCTGATTACGCTCCTTGTCGCCAACCCCTTCCTGGTTCTTTCTCTGACGGGCGCGCACGGGCTCGCGCCCTATACGCCCGTGGATGGAGGCGGCCTGAATCCCGCCTTGCAGTATCCCTCCATGGTGATCCACCCTCCGATGCTTTATCTCGGATACGTCGGCATGGTCGTGCCTTTCGCTTTCGCCATGTCCGCGCTGATAACGAAGCAGCCCGGAGACAACTGGATTCGGGTGACGAGGCGGTGGGCGATGGTGCCGTGGATGTTTCTCGGCTTTGGCATCATTCTCGGAGGCAATTGGGCCTATTTCGTGCTCGGCTGGGGCGGCTATTGGGGCTGGGACCCGGTGGAAAATGCTTCGCTGCTGCCGTGGCTTGCCGGCACGGCATTCCTCCACTCGGTCATGATTCAGGAAAAGCGCGGGATGTTGAAAGTGTGGAACATTGTGCTGGTCATCGGGATGTTTTTCCTCTCGATTTTCGGCACTTTCCTCACGCGCAGCGGCGTCGTTTCTTCCGTTCATGCTTTTGCGCAGTCGAATATCGGGCCGTTTTTCGCGGTCTTTCTCGGCGTCATCGTGCTCTTTTCGCTCACCGTGCTGTTCCTGCGCCTTGATTTTCTGAAGAGCGACAATCGGCTCGACTCCGTCCTCTCGCGCGAAAGCGGATTTCTGTTCAATAACTGGATTCTGCTTTCCGCGGTGTTCGCCGTGCTTTGGGGAACGATCTTCCCGATTCTCTCGAAGGCGGTCGAGCACGTGACGGTCACCGTCGGACCGCCTTTTTTCAACCGCGTCATGGTTCCGATGGGCCTGCTGTTGCTGTTTCTGACGGGCGCCGGCCCGCTCCTTGCCTGGCGGAAGACTTCCTGGGACAGCCTGAAGCGCAATTTCGCCATTCCGATGGGCATCGCGGCGGTCACTGGAATCATTCTGTATGCCGCCGGCGTGCGCTATTTTTATTCCTGGATGGCATTGTTTTTGTGCGCCTTTGTCGCTTCGAGCGTGATTGGGGAATTTTACAAGGGTGCGCTCACGCGAATGAAATTCGCCGGCGAGAACTTTCTCCAGGCCATCTACAACCTGACGATGCGCAATACGCGGCGCTACGGCGGCTATGTCGTTCACCTCGGCATCGTGATGCTCTTCGTGGGTTTTGCGGGACTTGCCTTCAAGAAGCAGGCGACCGCCTTGATGCAGCCGGGCGATTTGATGCACATCAAGGATTATCTGATCCGCTGCGAGACGCTGAAGTCGGGCGACACACCGAATTACGTTTACGAGACCGCGGACCTTTCCGTGGTCAAGGACGGTCACGCCCTCGGCATCCTTCGCCCGCAGAAGCGGTTTTACAAGGCAAGCCAGCAGCCGATCAGCCACGTCGCGGTGCATTCGACCCTTTCGGAAGACCTTTACGTCGTCCTCGAAGGGCGGGACCAGGCGACAGGAAAGGCGATCATTCAGGCATTCGTCAATCCGCTCGTGACCTGGGTGTGGCTCGGCGGCTCCGTCGTCTTTCTCGGGTCGCTGCTGGCGCTGATTCCGAGCCGCGTTGAAAGAGCGATGGACGAAATTCGCAAGCCGAAGCAGGAAGTGGCCGAAAAGGAACATGCGGGCTAGGATCTTTATCGTTCTCGTATTCGTTTTTGCGGCGCGGGCCGCACTGGCGCAGGAATTGACGCCGCAGCAGGAAGCTGAAGTTCACGCGATCGGCAATCACGCCAATTGCCTCTGCGGCTGCCTCACGACGATCAATGAATGCCCGCATCCGCACTGCGCGATGAAGGCTCAAGAGCGCGCCGTGATCATCGCCGACGTCAAGGCCGGGGACAACGAGCCGAAAGTCATTCAGGATCTGGTGCTGAAATACGGCGTTAAGATTCTGCCGTCGCCGCCGGCCAAAGGCTTCAATCTGACGGCGTGGATTCTTCCCGGCGTCGGCCTGCTTGGGGGCCTCGTGGTTGCCGTGGACATTACGCGCCGCTGGAGGAAAGCGCGCGTTGCAGGCCCTGCGGAACAGCCCGCCCCTGACCCGAACTTGCTTGCGGCGATCGAAGAAGAGATGAAAGACGTGTTGAGTTAAGTAAGGTGAGGAATTGGCGATGCTGCTAGGAATCGCAATCCTGATTACCGCGGGGCTGGCGTTCTTGGTCGTGATGCCGCTGCTGGCCGCTGAAGGCGGGAGCGAGCGCGCGCTCCCCATTGACGTAACGCCTCAGGCGGATTTGAAGCGCCGCCGCGCCGTGATCTACGAGAACATTCAGGATCTGGACTTCGAGCACAAGGCAGGGAAAATATCAGGCGAAGATTACCAGGCGATGCGGCAGCATTATCTTTCCGAGGCGGCGCAGTTGATGCTCGCGTCCGAAGAAAGCGAAGCGATGAATGACCGCGACGCCTATATCGAGCGCGAAGTGGCGGCGTGCCGGGCCCGCAGCCGGCCGCCCCAGGAATCTTACGTCTGCCCGAAGTGCGGTTATGAAAACGCCGTTCCCGTGAAGTTTTGCGGCGAGTGCGGCGCGCGTATCGCGGGGAAGAAGTGATACAGAGGTTCCCCGCTCCATTCTGATGAAGCGGATTCGGCGATCTACGGTTCCTTCACGAATTGGAATGGCGGTCATCGGCATTCTCGCCGCGGCGGCTGCGCTTCAAGCTCAAGTCACCATTTCCGGGGAAATCACGAACGGTACCACCCGAAAGCCCATGGCGCACTTGGCGTTGCAGCTCATCTCGCCTCGCGGCGGAATGCAAACGGCGGCCGAGACGCGGACCAACTCCGTGGGCCGATATCGCTTCAGCGGAAGCTCGATTCAAAAGAGCGGATTTTACCTGGTCCAGGCCGTTTATCAGGGAGTGGATTATCACGGGCCGGTCCAATTCGCCGGCAAGAGCGCTGCAACGGTCAACATCACGGTTTATGAGGCCACGCATCAAGCGCAAGCTTTGAGCGTGGACCGTGCACGAGTGCTCGCACAGGCGGAAGGCGACAAAATCCATGTCGAAGAGATGTTCGCCGTCTCGAATTCGAGCGAGCCGCCGCGCAGTTACGTGAACCCTGCCGGGACGTTTGCGTTCCACGTCACGGGGGCGACCGCAACACCGGGTGCCGCGGCCATGGGGCTGCTCAACATGACGCTGCCGCAGCAAGTCACTGCGGGCAAAAATCCGGGCGACTATTCCATTGATTATGCCTTGCGCCCCGGCCTGAACGTCCTGATGGTCGCTTACCAGGCCGACTACTCGAGCGGACAGTTCACGCTCGGCGACCACATCGATTTGCCCATCGGCCACCTGGGGCTTTACGTCCTGCCCTCGGGACTTTCCGTCCAATCGAATGTTTTCCAGGCGAATGGCCAGGACGATCAATCCGGCGCGGCAAAGTATGTTGCGGATAATCTCGCGGCCGGCGCGCCCTTCGCGGCGAACCTTTCCGGCGAGGCGCCGTCGGCGGCTTCAGGCGAAAGCGAAGTCAAACTCGTGCCCAATTCGGTCATCAAGTACAAGGCGCCTTTGCTCGCCGCGCTGTTGCTGATCCTGCTTTGGGCGCTCGGCATCCGCGTTTCAAAGGAGTGGCCTTCCTGGCAGGCGCAGAACGAAGGGAGTTCTATTCACAAAGAGTATCGCGCGAAACTCGACTCCTTGCTGAATTCGATGGCCGATCTCGATGAATTCTTCGCCGCAGGGAAAATTCCGGAAAAAAGGTATTGGAAAGAGCGCCTCGAAATGAAAGCCAAAATAGTCGCGCTGCTCAAGAAGGGACCCAAACCCAAAAAAGTGGAAACCTATGCCGCCCGTGGCGTCTCGCGCTGAGCCGAGCCTGGAATTGCGGGACGTCTCCAAATTCTTCGGAGATCACGCCGCGCTCAAATCCATCCGCCTTGAAATTCATGCCGGCGACAGCATCTTTCTCTACGGTCCGAACGGTGCGGGCAAGACGACGCTGCTTCGCCTCCTCGCCTCGCTCTCGCGCGCAACCTTGGGCGAAGTGCTTTTCAACGGCCGGCCCGTCGAACGCACGGCGGGCATGGCTCAAAGAGCCGTCGGGTTCGCCTCGCATCAGTCGTTGCTTTACGGGGAGCTGACCGTCCGCGAAAACCTGCGCTTCTTTGGCAGCCTCTTCGGCATGAGCGGCCTGGCGAAAAGAATCGAAGAGGTGCTGGAATTGTTCAATCTGCGCGACCGGGGCGGGTCCTTCGTGCGCGATCTTTCGCGAGGTCTCCTGCAGCGCGTAACCCTCGCTCGCGCCATGCTCCACGATCCCACGTTTCTTTTGCTCGACGAACCTTTCACCGGCCTCGACGCCAAGTCCGTGAATCGGCTTGAAGAAATTTTGCGCCGGCTTCCGGGCGAGGGGAAAGGACTGCTCTTTTCGACGCACAGCTTCGAGCAGGGCGCGCCGCTCGCAAAACGCTTGCTGATGCTCGAAGCCGGCCGGATGAAGTATCTCGGCCCGCTCGCTCTGGCTCCGCTCGACAGCCTCGGCATCACGGGCGCGGCCCCATCGGACCATGAATAACCTGAGAGTTATCGCAGCCATTTTCGTCAAAGACCTTCGCATCGAGTGGCGAAACCGCGAAACGCTTTCGGCGATGTGCGTCTTCGGCCTTCTTGTGATTTTCCTTTTCAACTTTGCCTTCGGAGCCACGGGTGAACAGGCGTTGCGGCTGTTGCCCGCGGTGCTCTGGGTCGCTTTCGCCTTCGCGGGCGTGCTGGGCTTCAATCGCTCCTTCGCGGCGGAGCGGGAAAACGCCTGCCTTGAGGCGATGATGCTCGCGCCGATTGACGCCGGCGCCATTTTCCTCGGCAAAATGCTCGCCAACCTTTTTTTTCTCGCTATGGCGGAGGTTGTTATGGTTTTTGCTGCGGCGCTTTGGTATAACTTCTCTTTTCTGCCCTCGCTGCACTGGTTTGTTCTCATTGCTTTCCTCGGCAGCCTGGGCTTCGTCTCGCTCGGCACAATTTTCGGAGCGATTGCCGCGAACACGCGGATGCGCGAAGTGATGCTTCCGATCTTGCTCTATCCGATTTCTTTCTGGATTCTGATGCTTTCCATGGATTCCACATCAAACGCTTTACGCGGCGGAGGCGGCGACAGCCTTGCGGGCGGAATTGAGCGGGTGGCGGGCTTCAGCCTGGTGTTTACCATCGCGGCTTATTTGTTGTTCGAGTATGTTTTGGAGGAATAGTACGTGGCCGTTGGCATTGACGCGGACGCGTGAGAGCTTTTGTTAAGCCATGAAATCTAAATTCCCGCTTTCCGTTCATCTCGCCTTGACGCTCGTCTGGTTCTGGGTGGCGTTCTACATGATCTTTCTTTACGCCCCCAGAGAAGAGACCATGGGCGAAGTGCAGCGCATTTTCTACATTCACGTTCCCTCCGCCTGGACGGCGCTGCTCGGCTTCATCATCGTTTTCATTGCAAGCGTCGTGCATCTATGGAAGCAAAAACCGCTTGCCGATCAGGTGGCGCACGCGGCCGCCGAAGTGGGCTTCATCTTCTGCACGGGCGTGCTCATCACGGGTCCGCTTTGGGCGAAGCCCGTGTGGGGCATTTGGTGGACCTGGGACGCGCGGCTGACGCTGACCTTTATGTTGTGGCTTCTTTACATCGCCTATCTGATGCTCCGGGGCTATTTGATTCAGCCCGGCCGCGCAGCGAATCTCTGCGCCGTGGTCGGCGTCATCGGCTTCATTGACGTGATTGTGGATTACATGGCGATCCGCTGGTGGAGAACGCAGCATCCCCAGCCCGTCATTTTAGGAGGGCCGAACTCAGGCCTCGATCCGCGGATGCTGGCGACGTTGCTGGTGAGTTGGGGAGCTTTCCTGTGCCTTTATTTCTATTTGGTGCGGCAGCGCCTCGCGGTCGCTCAGGCGCGCAGCGAATTGAGCGAGATTCGCCGCACTCTGGAGCTCGCTCGAACGGAGAGGTGATCCGGTGAAAGTCAATGCTTATCTGGCGCTGGCTTACAGCTTTTTGTGGCTGCTCCTGATGCTTTACGTTTGGAGCCTTTCGCGGCGTCAAGCGCGCGTCAAGCGCGAACTCGAGGAACTGCGCGAGCGGGTCGCGCGAGATTCGTCTTCACAAAGCGCTGCTTCCTGATCGCGCCGCGAAGTCCGCAGGCGTCGTCCTCACTCTTGCCGGCCCGCCCGCCTATTCCAATTGTCGAAACGAGCTCAGGCCCTTACCCGCCTTGCTGGAGTTGGAGCGGTTTGCTCAGCTTGAAATCAATGCGAGTTTCCGCCGGCAACACAATTTCCTTCTTGCCGGTCAAGGCTGCTCCCGCCGTCCCTGCGCCCGCGCCGACGAGTGCTCCAATCGCGGCGCCTTTTCCGTGGCCGGCGATGGCGCCGACGAGCGCGCCCAATCCTGCTCCGCCGCCGATCGCCACCACATCGCGCTTCTTTTTCGAGGCGCCTGTTTCCGACCAGGTGGTCGTCGAAATGTTGTAGGCGGATCCGCCCGGCGGTTTGATCGAAGTCAGCACGAGCGAGAGTTCCGCAGGCCTGTTCAGGCGTCCGGAGCTAACCACATTCGTCACCTGGCCTTGCACTGCGCTTCCGGTCGGCGCGACGTCCGTGCCGCCTGCCCGCAGCGGAGCAGCGAGCGTCCCTGAGAATGTGCTCCCCGATTGCGTGGTTCCGGTGTTGATTGCGCTCCCAAGAGTCACGGCGACGACGGTTCCCGCCGGAACGGTCACGATGCGGGGCGGCGGCGGCGCCGCCGCTGCCGGCGCAGACTGTGCAGACTGGGACGATGAAGAGCTCGCGCGGCGCGCCCCCCTCCGCGACCCTGAGCCGGCGCCAGTGCCAGCGCTTTCAGAGTTATTCGCTGCCGTCGCGGGTTGCTGAGCCGTATTGGCCTGATTTCCGGATCGGCACGCGCCCAACGTGAGCAGAGAGAAGCCGAGCGTTAATGCGATGAACTTCACCCTCTTTTCCATTGCGTCCTCCACCGTTGATTTCAATTTACTGCGGGCCTGCGAGCCAGCCACCGGCGATGCGCCAGAGCGGGCTCGCCACGCTTTAAATCCTGGACTCTAAGATACCAGAAAGGATGATGTCCGGGTCAAGATATTTCAGGGCACCGGGACGGCGAGTCGAGGAAAAAAGCTCGCTGCGCTCGCAGGTCGCGTGTTAGGCTATAGACGACAGGAGAAGAAAAAGCAGGCGTTCGAGCGGGCAGTGCGCAATTATCAGACTTCGGGCTCTGTGCAACGGATGTTCGTGAACCCCGCCAGGTCCGGAAGGAAGCAACGGTAGCGAGCCTCTCCGGGTGCCGCAGAAAAACCCGAAGTCTGGCCCAATCTGGTTTCGATTGAAGATTGGCGATGGGGAGCCTCCCGCAGCGGCCCAGCGGGTCGGCCATGAACAGCAAGGCCCGCCGCGAGCGAGGCGATCACCGAACACAAATCAATAATCGCCAATGTCCTACCAAGTCATCGCCCGCAAGTATCGCCCGCAGATCTTCGATGAAGTCGCGGGCCAGCCGCTCATCACGGAGACGCTGAAGAACGCCGTCACGGGCGGCCGCGTGGCGCACGGGTACATTTTTTCGGGCGCGCGCGGCGTGGGCAAAACGAGCACGGCGCGCATTCTCGCGAAATCGCTCAACTGCGTGAAAGGCCCCACGGTGAAGCCGTGCGGCGTCTGTCCTTCCTGCGTCGAGATCGCCGCGGGGAATTCACCGGACGTTTTTGAAATCGACGCCGCCTCGAACCGCGGCATTGATGAGATCCGGCAGTTGCGCGAGACCTCTCGCTATCTGCCTGCGCGCGATCCTTACCGCGTTTTCATCATTGACGAAGCGCACATGCTCACCACGGAAGCGTTCAACGCTTTGCTCAAGACTCTTGAAGAGCCTCCCGCGCGGTCGCTTTTCATCCTCGCGACGACGGAACCGCACAAGCTTCCTCCCACCATTCAATCGCGCTGCCAGCATTTCGCCTTCCGCCTGCTCGATGACGATGAGATCGCGGCGCGCTTGCGATGGGTTACGGAGCAGGAGAAAGCCGAGAGCGACGACGATGCTTTGAGCACGCTCGCCCGCGCGGCCGAGGGAAGTCTGCGCGACGCGCTTTCGCTGCTCGATCAGGTGATGGCCGCGGGCGACGCCCGGCTCGAAGGGCCGCGCGTGAGGCAATTGCTGGGTGTTGTGCCCGCGGAAACGCTGAGCGGACTTGCGGAAGCCATCGCTGCTGCGGACGCGCCTCGCGTGCTCGAGGGGGTCGCGCGGCTCGTCGGCGAAGGCTATGAACTCGCCCATTTCTGCGGCCAGTTCACTCGCTTCATTCGCGATCTGACGGTCGCCAAAATCTCCGGCGAAGCCAGCCCGCTCGTCCAGGCGCCCTCCGGCGAGCGCGCCGCCCTGGCCCGGCTTGCAAAGGAATTCAGCGCGGCCGATCTCGCCCGCTTTTTTCAAATTCTTCTGCGCGCGGAAGCCGACATGCGCTATTCACTTCACCCGCGCTTCGATCTCGAGCTCGCGCTGCTGAAGCTGGTTTACGCGAAGCGTCTCGCGCCGCTCGAAACCCTCCTCGCCGAGTTGCAGAGCGCTTCTGGGGAAGCGCACCCTTCGAACGCCGCGTCCCGGCCGGAAGGCGGCTTGCGCGCTGAGCCGCAGAGCTTCCCACGGGAAACAAAAGCGTCCGCGCTCGCACCTCCATTTGATTCTTCTCGAAGCTCGCCGGCCGAAAGCCGCTCTTCAGCCGCTCGACCGGCAACAACCGTCAATCTGCCCCGCATTGAAGCTCCGGCTCAAGCCGCGCCCGCTCCGCCTCCCGTGCGTCCGCGTAGCGTTCCCGAGGGCCAGGGCGGCGTCCTCCGCCCAGCGCAGGAGGATGATCCGCGCCTTCAGGCCATCAAGACGCTTGCCTTCGAACGCTCGAAGATGGTGGGCGCCTGCCTCGATTCCATTTCCGGATGGCGGTTTGAAGATGGCGAGGTGCAGCTTCTTTTCCCGAAGGAAACGATCGGCGCAGGCAAGTTCCTCGACAGCCGCGAGCAGCAGGATTTGCTCCGAGCCGTTTGCGCGCAGGTGCTCGCGCAGCCGGTCCGAAAGATTTGTGTTAAACTCGATGATGTGAGGGAAGGGAATTCGCGCCTGAGCGCGCGGGAGCGCGCCGATCGCGACGAGGCCGTCCAGGTGTTTCAAAGGCTCTTCAGTGGTGTCGTGGTCGAGGTGATAGACTTACGCTCGAGGTGAGGCCATGAAAAGCCCGCAGCAATTGCAGCAAATTCTGAAGCAGGTCCAGCAATTTCAGGAGCAGCTCCAGAAGCAATTGGATGACCTGATTGTGGAGAGTTCTGCGGGCGGCGGAATGATCAGCGTCAAGATGAACGGCCAGAAGCAGATCATCGGCGTCCGCATTGATCCAGAAGTCTTCGCTTCGAAGGACGTGGAAATGCTTCAGGACCTTTTCATGGCCGCTGCGAATGAAGCCTCGCGGAGAGTGGACGAGCAATTGGCCAGCCAGGTGGGCAATCTCTCGGGCGCGCTCAATCTTCCCAATCTCACTTAACCCGGAGACCCTATCCCGGGTTCTTGCCGGTTTTCCTTCGCATGAAAGACTATGCCGAGCCGCTCGCGCGCCTGGTGGAGGAGCTGAAGCGGTTGCCCGGAATCGGGCAGAAGTCGGCGCAGCGTATCGCTTTCCACCTCGAACGCGCGCCGCGTGAAGCGAGCGAGCGCCTTGCTGCGGCAATCATCGAAGCCAAAGAGAAGATTCGCCTTTGCAGCGTTTGCAATAACCTCACCGAAGCCGACCCCTGTGATTATTGCGCCGATTCCGGCCGCGACGCCTCGGTAGTTTGTGTTGTCGAAACGCCTTATAACGTCGTCTCGGTTGAGAAGACGCGCGAATTTAACGGCCTCTACCACGTTTTGCACGGCGCGCTCTCACCGCTTCAAGGTATTGGGCCGGATCAATTGAAGCTCAAGAATCTGGTCGAGCGCCTCAAGAGCGGCAAAGTGCGCGAGATTATCATCGCGACCAGCCCTACCGTCGAAGGCGAAGCGACTGCCGTTTATCTGTCGAAGCTGCTGAAGCCGCTCGGCGTCAGAGTCAGCCGGATTGCCATGGGCGTTCCCGTCGGCTCGGAACTCGAATTCGCCGACGAAGTTACCATGGTCAAAGCACTCGAAGGGCGCCGTGAAATGTGAGCTGCGCGCCACGAAGGGCGCCATAGGCTGCTTCAACGATGTCACCGGCGCCGGGCGCCGGCATCCAAATAATGTTGCTTTTCGGTGATTCTTGCGGGTTCGGTATAATTGATTTTAAGCGGCACCGGCCGCTCGCTTTCCTAAAAAGACTATGCCATCTTCGGTGCTAACACGCCTTCGCCGACTTCAGCCTTACTTGAGGCGCTATAAGAAGCGGTACGTCATCGGCCTGACCGCTTTGGTGTTGACGCAAGTCGTCGGCGTCACGATTCCGCTGGTCATTCGACGGGCGCTCGACCGGATCCAGCACTCGACGACTCCGCTCGGCCGGCTGGTTCACTTCGGCCCCATCGTGGATGGGCTGCTGTTCCTGGCGGGCATTTTGCTG
The DNA here is from genome assembly GCA_021828285.1 of Acidobacteriota bacterium. GTDB lineage: Bacteria > Acidobacteriota > Terriglobia > UBA7540 > UBA7540 > JAKASG01. Next base: position 35,022 of record JAKASG010000010.1, read on the forward strand.
GCCCTGCAGCTCGGCAAGAGCATTTTCCTTTTTTTGACCCGCTGGGTTCTGATCGGCATATCGCGCGACGTCGAGTATGACCTGCGCAATGATTTATTCCGCCATCTCGAGCGCCTCGACGCCCGCTATTACACAGAAAATCGCACCGGCGATCTCATGGCGAAGCTGACGAACGATCTCGCCGCGGTGCGAAACATCGTTGGTCCGGGAATCATGTATTCGGCGAACACGGTCGTTCTGGGCGTGCTCGCCATCGCCGTCATGCTTTACATGGACCCTCGTCTTACGCTGCTCGCGCTTCTTCCGCTGCCGCTCGCCTCGCTGCTCGTCAAGTTTTTCGGCCAGAAGATTCACGAGCGCTTCGAAAAAATTCAGGCGCTCTATTCCGAGCTGACGGAAAAAGTCCGCGAGAGCCTCGCGGGCGTTCGCGTGATTCGCGCGTTTTGCCAGGAAGAGGCGGAAAGGCGCAGCTTCGACCGGATGAACGGTGACATGGTGGGCAGGAACAAAGGCTTGATCTGGATTTCGAGTTTTCTTTGGCCCGGCCTGGCTCTGCTTTTCGCCGCCTCCACGCTGCTCATCATGGTCGTCGGCGGATGGCAGGTGGTGCGGCACGACATTACGGTTGGAACCTTCGTCGCATTCACCATGTATTTGATGTATTTGATCTGGCCGATCATCGCGCTCGGCTGGGTTACGAACATCATCCAACGCGGTTTGGCTTCGCTCGGCCGCCTCTGGAAGATTTTTGAAGCCGAGCCTGATATTTCCGACCGTGAAGTGCCCGAGCATCCGCTGAACGAAATTCGCGGCGACATCGAATTCCGGAATCTCACGTTTTCCTACAACGGCTCGCCGATTCTGAAGGATATCAACCTGCGAATTCCCGCCGGCACCACGGTGGGATTGGTCGGCGCGACGGGCGCCGGCAAATCCACCCTTGCGAGCCTTATTGCCCGGCTCTATGACGCGCCGGCCGGGGCGGTCCTTGTGGACGGTGTGCCCATTCGTGAAATTCCGCTCCGGACGCTGCGCGAAAGCATCGGCTTTGTGCCGCAGGACACCTTTCTCTTCAGCGAAACCGTGCGCGAGAACATCCGCTTCGGCAAGCCTTCCGCCACCGAACGCGACGTCGAGCGCGCGGCGGAAACCTCCCACATCCTGCCTGAGATCGGCGGATTCCCGAAAGGTTTCGACACGATGGTCGGCGAGCGCGGCCTGACGCTCTCCGGCGGACAGAAGCAGCGCGTCGCGATTTCCCGCGCCGTGCTGCGCGATCCGCGCATCCTGATTCTTGATGACGCGCTCTCCCATGTGGATACTTACACGGAAGAAGCCATCCTCCGCCATCTCACTCGGATCATGGCCGGCCGCACCACGCTCATGATTTCTCATCGCGTTTCGACGATTCGCCACGCCGATTGGATCATCGTCCTGCGCCACGGCGAAATCGCCGAGCAGGGAACGCACGAAGAATTGCTCGCTTTGAACGGCTATTATGCAGACCTCTATAGCCGGCAGCTCATTGAGGAGGCGCTTGAAAAGGAAGCGTGAAAAAATCGCGCTCGGCGTTTGAGGTTTGATGGGGTCCCATGCCTGACGGTTTCCACGAAGAAGAAATTCTCGGCAAAGCCTATGACGGCCGGCTGATGCGGCGGTTGCTCGGCTACCTGCGCCCTTATAAGGCCGTCGTCTTCTTCGCGCTCGCGGCGATCTTCTTGTTCGGCTTGCTCCAGGTGGTTCCTCCGTATCTGATGATGGTGGAAATTGACCGTTATCTTGACCCCGCCGGCCGCGGCCGCGTCCCCGCATTTTTCCTCCACTTTCTGAGTCCGCACCCGCTCACCGGCATACTTCAAATCGCGCTGGTGTTTTTTATTCCAACGGTCGTCATCACGTTCGTGCTCCAGTTCGCGCAATCGTATGCAATGCAACTGGTGGGTCAAAAAGTGATGTACGACATTCGCAACCAGATTTTCAGCCATCTCCAGCAACTGCCGATGAGTTATTACGACCGGAACCCCGTCGGCCGCATGGTCACTCGCGTCACCACGGACGTGGACGTTTTGAACGACCTGTTCGCCTCGGGCGTCGTGGCCATTTTTGGCGATTTCTTCACCCTTGTCGCCATCACGGGAATCATGCTCGCGATCAATTGGAAGCTCGCGCTGATGACTTTTTCCGTTCTTCCGCTGATCGTGCTGGTGACGATGGCTTTCCGCCGCGCCGTGCGTGAATCCTATCGCCGCATCCGCATCGCCATCGCCCGCATCAACGCTTACTTGCAGGAGCACATCACGGGCATGACCGTGCTCCAGCTCTTCAACCGTGAAGCGGCGAGCTACGAGGAGTTCGAACAGATCAACCGCGCTCACCTCGATGCCTACAAGGATTCGATTCTTGCCTATGGCCTGTTTTATCCCGCCGTTGAATTTCTCGGCGTGCTGGCGATTGCCATTATTCTTTACCGCGGCGGCGTGGAAGCGCTGAGCGGCACGCTGACGATCGGCGCGGCGGTCGCTTTCATCCAGTATTCGCAGCGATTTTTCCGGCCGATCCAGGACCTGAGCGACAAATACAACATTCTGCAGTCCGCCATGGCGAGCTCCGAGCGCATCTTCAAGCTGCTCGATACGTCCGCCGTCGTTCACGACCCGGCCGCGCCGCGGACCATTGAAAAGCTCCGCGGGCGAGTCGAATTCCGCTCCGTTGGATTCGGCTATCAGGCGGACCATCGCGTGGTGGAAGATATTTCCTTTACGATTGAGCCCGGCGAAACGGTCGCCGTCGTCGGCCACACCGGGGCGGGCAAAACGACTCTCACGAGTTTGCTCCTGCGCTTCTATGAGCCGCAGGAAGGGGAATTGCTTTTGGACGGCGTGCCGATCCGCGAGCTGAGCCGCAGCGACCTTCGCCGGAACTTCGGGCTGGTGCTCCAGGACCCCTTCATTTTCTCCGGTACCATTGCAAGCAACATCCGCATGGGAACGCCCGGCATTTCCGATGAGCAAGTCCGCGAGGCCGCGCGCCGTGTGAATTTGCTTCCGTTCATTGAAGCTTTGCCGCACGGATTCGACGAGCCGGTGAAAGAGCGCGGCGCGACGCTTTCGGTCGGCCAGCGCCAGCTTCTATCTTTCGCCCGGGCGCTCGCCCACGATCCCTCCATTCTTATCCTCGATGAAGCGACTTCGAGCGTGGATACGCAAACGGAAATTCTAATCCGCGAAGGCCTTCGCACTCTGATGGAGAACCGCACGTCGCTCGTCATCGCCCATCGCCTTTCCACCATTCAGAACGCGTCCAAGATTATCGTGATGCACAAAGGGCGCATCCGCGAAGTCGGCACGCATCAGGAGCTTCTCGCGCGGCAAGGTATTTATTTCAAGCTCTATCAGCTCCAGTATAAAGATCAGGAATTGCCCGTCACGGAAGCCGCCTCCCGCGCCGGCAATTCGATGCCCGAACTTGCCTCCTGATCTTCGCCCCCGCTTATTCCCCGCGCGGTTCGTGGTATCATTTGTTTTTCGCCCGAGGATAAAAATCTCTTGCGGCCTTCTCGCAAAGTCTCCCGCACATTTCGAAGCGCCGCTTGCCTCGTCGTTTCCGCCGCATTCATTGCCGCCTTCCCACTCGCGCTCCGGCCGGCTCAAGCCTCGAACTCCGCGCAGGAGTGGAATCCCGAAATCGGTCCTCCGGCCGGCGCGAAGTACGTTGGCGACCATGTCTGCGCCCAATGCCACTTCAGCGAAAGCAAGACCTTTAATTTTTCCCCGATGCGGATGGCGGGCAAATGGGCGCCGGATGCCGCCGTCCTCAAATCTCATCCGCGGCTTAGCCTTCGCCTGGGCCCCTATCTTTACCGGATCGTTCGCACCAAAAGCTCCGTTACCTATTCGATTGCCAAAGGCCGGCAGATTCTCTCCGTCCCCATCCTCTGGGCCTTCGGCATGGGCATCGCTGGCCAGAGCTACATTTATCGCTTGCAGGGCGCGTACTTCCAGGCGTGGGTGAGTTTTTATAATTCAACGGGAAATCTCGACGTCACGATGGGTGAACCCCCAAGCGCGCCGCAAAACCTTGAGTATGCATTCGGCAATATCTTGAGCCACGGAGCTTTCATGCGCTGTCTCGAGTGTCATACAACGGGGTCGGTCATCGGCGGAAAATTCGATCCGATGAATGCGGTTCCCGGCGTCCATTGCGAAGCCTGCCACGGTCCTGGCGGAGAACATGTTGCAGATGTCATGGCCGGGCACATCGAGCAAGCAAAGGCTGCCATCTTTAACCCCGGTAATCTGAGTGCAGCGGGCATTGACCGCTTTTGCGGAGCGTGTCACCGGACGGGCATGAGCGTTTTATCAAAAGGAGTCACCGGAGTATATGACGTCAGGTTCCAGCCTTATCGTCTGGGTTTGAGCCTCTGCTGGAGCGCAAGCGATAAGCGGATCAGTTGTCTCGGCTGCCACAATCCGCATCAGCCGCTCGTAAAAAGTGCGGTCTTTTATAATTCGAAATGCCTCGCCTGTCACCAGATGAAAGGCGCTCCGCCGTCTCCCGCTCATCCCGCTCCGGCTTGCCCGGTCAGCACGGGCCACTGCATCTCCTGCCACATGCCTAAGTACAATATTCCGCAAGGCCACTACGCTTTCACCGACCACGACATCCGCATTGTCCGTCCCGGCGCGCCATATCCGGGATAACGCTCCTCGCATTTCGATCCCTGCGGTTTCTGTTGCTCAGACTCGCGGCGGCTTCTCAGCAAACTTCACGCAGGATTCGATTCTGATTTCTGCGGCCAGCGAACGAATTTTATTCATCTTATAACTATTTTCAATTGGACATATCCTCACGGATCATCCATTCTGAGTATGCGAGAGCGACCCCTGTTGATTGTTCTCGAAAGTGTCCCCGCCGACCTGACCGATCTGTGTCACTCGTAAGCCGGGCAGCATTGATATCAGGAGGAACTATGGCCGTGAACGGCGAAACAACGCTGCGTGTTCTCATGTTCGGTTTCGAAGAGCCTCTGGCTTCCGAGTTGGGAGAGGCGCTGGCTAACGAACAGGCGGTTGTACGAACCTGTCCGCCGCTCACCGCGCACGATGGCTTCGCCTCGATCGAGCAGGCGAGCATTCTGTTTTGCGCCGCCGAGCCTGATTATTACCGCCCCCTTCTTGCGAAAATCAAGGGTGCGAAGCTGCAGCTTCCCGTGGTCATTGTTGGCCGCCGCCGGAAGTCAGCCAATGGCTCGCGGCGCTCGAAGCCGGCGCGGACGACTTCTGCGTTCCGCCTTTTGAATCCTCGCAAGTCCGCTGGCTTCTCAATTCGGCCATTTCGCACGGCTTCGGCCACGCATAGAGTTTTCAAGCTTTACCCCGTCGTGTTTTCAAGGAACCTCGTCGTTTCCTTTTCTGCCTGAACCAGGCGGTTCTCGAATCGCCGCGGAGCGAACCTTCAGAAATTGGAGATTCCGCTGCGGCGCTTTGTCACGGGAGCGCCTCCGCGTATCGGACAGGGGTCTTTTTCGAATAGCTCCCGTTCGCGCGAGGAACCTGAATTCAAGGAGGAAACAATGAGGTTCAAATCAGTTGGGAAGGTTGTAAGGAATGCCGCTTTCGTTGTGCTCGCTCTCGGGATGCCCGCGGCTCTTGCCCGCGCGCAATCTGTAGTGCGAGGCCATTTCACGCTCCCTTATGCCGCGCGTTGGGGAAGCGTGACTCTCGCACCGGGAAAATACACTTTCACCCTTCGCTCGGGCGAGCCGGCCGATGTGGTCTACGTCCAGGGCGACGCGAAACGTGCGCCGCAAGTGATTGTCCTGGCCGAGGGATGGAACGCCATTACAACTTCGAGCGAAAGCGAGCTCGTGCTCGAACGTCACGCCGGGGTCGCCTTCGTAAGGGCGCTCCGGGTCGGCGAGATCGGCGCCGAATATGAATACCCGTTGCCGAAGTCCCAGGGCGCGGTTCTTGCGGCCGGAAACCGAATCTTCCACCGCAATCGTGGTCTGTAATCTGAGGGCTGATGTCTCCCCTCTTTGCGTCGGAAGTGGGTCCTGCGGCGAGCCCGCCCGGTGGCGGGCTTGCCGTCGTTTCCTGTCCGGAGCGGTGCACAGCGGCAGCCGCTCAGCCTTTGTTTATCGCCTTCATATAAAGTTTCAATGAGCCTGCGTCTCTACCCGGATGTAACCTGATAAAGGAAAGTGATGCCGGTGGAAACACAAAAGTCGGAAGTGGAATTCCTGCTCGAGCTGGGCGCAAGCTTTGCCGAAGACGCGCTCCATGAAGTCCTCGAGCGTGTTCTCGATTTTGTCACGACCCTCCTCGAATGCGATTCCTGCTTCATTTACATACTCGAGGGCGACGAGCTTGTGCTGCGCGCTTCCAAGAATCTTCATCCCGAAGCGGTTGACCGGCTGAAGCTGCGCAAAGGCGAAGGCATCACGGGTTGGGTCGCCGAGCATCGCGAGCCCGTCGCCATCCCTCAGAACGCCTGCCAGGATCCGCGCTACAAATTCTTCAATGAGCTGCCCGAAGATTGTTTCGAAGCATTCCTCTCCGTGCCCATCCTTTGCCGTGGCAACGCCGTCGGTGTGATCAACGTTCAGCACCGCCGGCCGCGCGTCTATCAGCCTCAGCAAGTCCGCCTCATCGCCACGGTCGGCCTCCTGGTCGGTGCGGAAATTGAAATGGCCCGCCTGGAAGGTGAGAACGCCCGCCTTTCCGAGCAGCTCGAGACTCGCAAAGTTGTCGAGCGCGCCAAAGGCATCCTTCAGCGCGACCTTCACTTGAGTGAAGAAGACGCTTATCTCGCCCTCCAGCGCCAAAGCCGCCAACGCCGGCGCCCCATGAAAGAAATCGCTGAAGCCATCGTCCTCGCCGAAGAAGTCCGTTCCACCCGCTCGTGACCCGTAACCCGGGATCGGCTACAAACTGGAAATCATAAAATCTCTCCCCTCCAATCCACGCGCCGGCCTCGTTTCTCCCGCTTGCAAAGTCTTCACTTTGCGGCGCTCGCGAATAGAAGCGCGACTGCCGGCGAGGCTGCGCGAGGCGCGCGCAGAGTTCCATGTGAGCCGGAGTTCCTGTATAGTGGGCGGTCACGGCTAATGCCGGGCGTGTTGCTAGGAGTGGAGATGACCGAACCAGAGTTCAAGTCGGGAATGCCCGGCGCTATTCCCGGCGAAAAGAAGCGGAGATCCGACCGCGTGCTCGCTCCGATTCCCATTCGCGTGATCGGCAACGACATGACCGGGGTGGCGTTCAGTGAAGACGCGGTGACGGTCAGCGTGAACCAGCACGGGGCGCGCATCAGTTTGACGCACTCGCTCCTGGTGGACGATACGATTCTCGTTCTCAATAAGAAAACAAGAATCGAAGAGGAGTTCCGCGTGGTAGGCGCGTTCGAGCAGGTCATCGGCGACCGGCGCGAGTGGGGCGTGGAAATTCTCGATCCGAATTGCAACATTTGGGGCATCGAATTTACGCCGCCGGCGGAGGAACTGCGCCCCAAAGCCATCATTGAATGCGGCGGCTGCCGCCGGGTGGTTCAGAGCCCGCTTTCTTCAATCGAATACGACGTGCTCCTGGCCGTGGGAATGATTTCGCGCCATTGCGACCGCTGCAAGGAAACGACGCGATGGATGCCGAGCCAGCAGGCGGTGATGCCGGAAATTCTCGAAGGTGCAGCGAAACCGCCGCGCGACGAGGCGGAAAAGCGCGGCGCCAAGCGGATCAACCTGGTGATGCGCCTGCGCGTTCGCAACGCCTGGGGCGAGGTGGATGTGGCGCAAACGCGCGACGTGTCAAAATTCGGCCTATGTTTTCTCAGCAGCAAGCGGTTCGAGGTGGGCGAAGAATTGTTCGTCATACTGCCCTTCGCCGCCAACTCGGTGCCCGTTGAGACGGAAGGCAGGATCCGCTGGTCTGCGCCGACCACGGGAGGGCAATATTACGGCATTGAATACGTCAAGTGACAGGCGGCTCGCCGCCGGCTGGAAAGGGAATCGCGAGCCGTGAAGCCGAAAGTCTTTGTCACCCGGCCGTTGCCTTATGCCGCGCTCGAACGTCTTGAAGCCGCTTGCGACCTTCAAACGTATCCCGAGGACGCGCCGATTCCGAAGGAGCGGCTCGCCGAATCCTGCCGCGAGATTGACGGATTGCTAAGCGTCGGGGCGCGCATCACGGAAGAATTGATCCGGCAGGCGCCGCGATTGCGGGCGATTGCGACGCCCTCGGTGGGCGTGGACCACATTGACGTGGCGGCTTGCACGGCGCGGAAGATTCCGATTGCCAATACGGTGGGCGTGGTCGAAGAAACGACGGCCGATCTCGCCTTCGCACTGCTCCTTGCTGCGGCGAGACGCGTCCTGGAAGCGGACGCCTTCGTGCGCGCGGGAGGCTGGAAGCATTGGAAATGGAATCTGATGCGCGGGGCGAACGCGCACCACAAAACGCTCGGCCTCATCGGCTTCGGACGGATCGGGCAGGCAGTTGCTCGGCGCGGACGCGGCTTCGGGATGCGCATCCTCTATTCCGCGCGGCATCATGCGCCCGAGGCGGTTGAGAAGGAACTGATGGCGGAATTCCGCTCGAGAGACGAGCTTTTGGCCGAATCCGATTTCGTCAGCCTGCACGTTCCCCTCACGCCTGAAACCTGGCGGATGATCGGGGCGCGCGACCTGAGCCGGATGAAGCCGACGGCGTTCCTCATCAATACGGCGCGGGGCGCCGTTGTGGACGAGGCGGCGCTCGTCGAAGCATTGCAGGGCGGAAGAATCGCGGGCGCGGGCCTCGACGTCTTCGAGCGCGAGCCCGCCGTCAGCGCCGAGCTGCTCCAAATGCCTAACGTCGTCCTCATGCCGCACGTCGGCAGCGCAACGGACGAGACGCGCTTCGAAATGGCCAAAGTGGCCGCTGACAGCCTGCTCGACCTCCTCGACGGCCGCCGGCCTCCGAGTGTCGTGAACCCCGAAGTTTTTCCCGGACATCGTGATACGAGATGAATGGGGGAAAGCGCGGAGTTCGCAATTGCGGGCTTGCCTTTCTCGACCGACACCCAAATAATTGGATTTCCGGCGCAGCCTTGCCGCAGCATTGGGAATGCTCCATGAGCGTTTCGAGCGCAAAGTCCGAAAAGATTTCCTACGCGAACGGGAGGGAAACCGCGCGCCGGATTTTTCTTGAAATCCTCCGGGCGATTGACGTGGCCCAGGCGATGCGGCGGAAGCTGCGGCGTGAAGGCGACCGATTGATCGCGGGAGACGTTTCTATTTCCCTCGCGCGGCCTCCGCGGGTGATAGCGATTGGCAAAGCGGCGCAGCGCATGGCGGTCACGCTCGAAGCGATGCTTGGCGGAGGGATTGAACGAGGAGTGATTGTCGCGCCGAGCGTTCCGGCGAAGAAGCCCGAAAGATTCGAGGTCTTCGCGGGCGGGCATCCATACCCGAGCGAAGTAAGCCTGGCGGGCGCCGAAGCTGCTTTGAAGCTTGTCTCGGGCCTCGCGCCGGACGACGCGGTGATCTTTCTGCTGTCGGGCGGCGGCTCGGCGCTTTTCGAAAAGCCGCTCGATCCGGCGATTGGCCTTGCGGACCTCATCGAGTTCAATCGCATTCTGGTAACGTGCGGGATGCCCATTGAGGAAATGAACGTGCTGCGCAAGCATCTCTCCGCGGTGAAAGGCGGGCGGCTGGCGCTCGCCGCCTGGCCCGCGCGGCAAATGACGATTTACATCTCCGACGTTCCAGATGATTTCGCTTCGATGGTTGCTTCCGGTCCGACAATGCCGGATGAATCATCGCTCGAAGATTGCTACCGGCTTGTGGAGTCGCGGGGCATTAGCGGAAGACTGCCGGCGACGATCCGGAGATTGTTCGAGTCGAAGTCGCTTGAAGAAACGCCGAAGCCGAACGACTCGCGGTTCGACCGAAGCGTTTATTTCCGGCTGCTCTCGAACCGGGACGCCGTCGAAGGGGCGAGGGTGGCGGCCGAGCGAAGCGGATTCATAGCGGCCGAGGCGGCGGGCGAACAAGACCTCGATTTCCGCGCGGCGGCGAGACTTCACGCGGCGCAACTCGACGACCTCGTGGGTGCACATCCTGGAAAGCCCGTGGCGCTCATCGCAGGCGGAGAGGTGATTTCGAAGGTGACGGGGAAGGGGATGGGAGGACGCAACCAGGCTTACGTGCTTTCGGCCGCGCAATTGATCGAAGGGCGGGAACGCGTGGTGATGAGCGCGGCGACGGACGGGCGCGACGGCAACAGTCCTTCGAGCGGCGCGGTTGCAGACGGCCAAACGATGGCGCGCGCGCGGACGCATCACCTGGACCCTGAACGCGCGCTTGCGGAGAGCGACTCTTACTACTTTTTCCGCACGCTCGGCGATACGCTCGACACGGGATTTATTGACAATAACGTCCGAGACGTCAGAGTGTGGCTGGCCTTTGGAAGCAAATGACCAGCCCTGACTTTGACCTTTTTCAGGGAGGCAATGAATGGGAAACAGAATTGGTTTCATTGGGCTCGGAATCATGGGACAGCCGATGGCGCTGCGGCTGATCGAGGCCGGGCACGAGCTTGCGGTTTTCAACCGCACGCCAGAGAAAGCGAAACCGCTTGAAGCGGCGGGGGCGCGCGTCGCGGCGACGCCCGCGGACGCGGCGCACGACGCCGATTTCGTCATCTCGATCGTGAGCGATTCGGCCGCGATGGAAGAAGTCGCGCTCGGAAAGCAAGGCGCGCTCGAAACGATCCGGAAAGGCGCGATCTTCATTGACTCAAGCACGATCAGTCCGACGGTCAGCCGGCGGCTCGCATGCCACGCGGCGGGCAAAGGCGCGAGCTTCCTCGATGCGCCGGTCACCGGGTCAAAGCACGGCGCGGAAAAAGGCGAGCTGACGTTCATGATCGGCGGCGACCGCGAAGCCTTCGACCGGGGGCTGCCGTTGCTACGCACGCTCGGCAAGAAGCATATTTATTGCGGCGCGCATGGCGCCGGGCTTTCCGCGAAGCTCGCGCAGAACACCATTCAATCCACGATGGTCGAAATTTTTTGCGAAGGTTTCGTGCTGGCGGCGAAAGCGGGCGTGCGGCCCGAGACAATGTTTGAAATCATTCAATCAAGCATGGCGCGCGCGGCGCTTACCGATTTCAAGGCGCCGTTCATCTTCAAAGGCGACTTCACGCCGTATTTCCCGCTCAAATGGATGCACAAGGATTTGACGCTCGCCATGGAAGCCGCCTACGCGCAAGGCGTTCCCATGCCCGCCGCCGCCGCGGTGAAGGAAGTTTATGCCGCCGCAAAAGCGCAAGGGAAGGGCGATCTCGATTACGCCGCGGTCGTGACTTTTCTCGAGGAACTCGCGAAAGTGAGGGTTCGCACCACGGAGGCCGCGGCTGAGGGCTAAACGAGCGTGCCGCTGTAGGCCAAGATTGAAAAACCGAGGATGAGGAGGACGATCGCGGCGAGCATCCCCTTCACGGCCTTCGATCCCGCGCCTCGCCATTCGCCGGTTGCGAATCCCCACGCGCTCGATGCCAGGATGATGGCGGACATAAAGAGCGGCCAGCCGAGAACCGCACCCATCGCACCGATGCGCGCCATGACGCCGCCGTAAACCCACGAGCTGCCCATCCATAAAGAAGCCATCACCACGCCGAAGATCCAATTGATCCCCGTTCCTGATGCAGCGAAAAGGTGAAAGCTGCGATTTTTGCGCCAGAGATAGATGCAGTAAATCAGATAGGGCAGGAAGGCCGCAGCGTAGAGCGGCGCCCAAATCACGTTGTACTTGTTCGCGGGGCTCGCGCCGATTTGGACGGCGCGCTGAACCGTGGGCCCGCAAAAGGCCGCGCCGAAATTGCTCATCGGAGAGCCGATGCCGGCAAGAATGCAAAGCGTCAGGCCGGCAGCGAAACTCATGCGCTTCTCCGTGGACTTGGCTGGCGGAGGGCCGCTCGCGCGAAGTTGTTTTTCCTTTTGCCGCCCCGCCAGCGCTGAAACGGCGATTCCGGCCAGGATGATGACGTTCCCGAGGAAAATGAAAAATCCTTCACGCGTGAAAACTTTATCGGAATGCTGGGAGAGAAAAGGCACGAGCGAGCCGAGCGCGGTGGAAATGCCGATGGCGATGGCGAAATTCAGCGCAATCCCGACGGCGGCAATGCCCAAGCCGAAGAATATTTGCGCCAGGCCGAAACCGATCCCAAAAAGAATGAGTAGCGTCCATTGGCTCGAGGGAGTCTGCGCAAAGAAGCGGACGGCGTGCGGGATGGTCGCGAAGACGAGCGCCCACGGCAGGATGAGCATCGCCCACAGGCCCCAGACCGACCAGATGTTTTCCCACTTCCACTGGTGGGCGTATTTCGTCGGCGTCGCGAAGCTTCCGTTCAGCACGCCGGCGACGATGGAAAGCACGACTCCCGCAAATAAGTTGGACATCGCTCCAATGACCTCGCTAAATTCCTGAGATGGGCCGGGCCGGAGTAATTCGCCCCGCTCTCTGGGCGTGAAGCCGATTTCCGCTGCTTTCAGGCCGACGTTCAGTTCCGGCGGAAAAGTGTAATGGAAATAAAGCGCAGCCGCAAGGATGCATTCGTCGTTAAAGATTTTCTCGAATCAACAAACAATATTTAATATCGAGCGGCGGGCGCGTCACGGCCGCTTAATGTCGCGGAAGCTGAACTGATTGCGAACGTCGTGGAACGGCTTGCCGTCAACCTCGACGTAGGGATAGACGAAGAAGTTTACAGGCGGGCCGGCCTGGCGCGGTGCGAGAGTGATATCGCGGCCTTTGCTCATGCGAACGCGGTCGGCGTCAACCGTGCCGAAATAAAAGCCGTGCCGGGAGGGATCGAGCTAGGCCTCGGAAATATCCACCGGAACCCAGCCGACGTGCGTCAGATAGAATTCCGCCCAGCAGTGATAGCCCGGAATCACGCCTTCGGAGCGATGGGGAGGCAGTGGAAAGCCGATGACAAACCGCGCCGGAATCTTCTGCGCCCGCATCATGCCGATGAACAGGGAATGGAAGTCCGTGCAATTTCCGTGATGCGAATTGCACGCCCACAGGGCGTCGCCCCGTCCCCAGCCTGTTCCGACCTTTTCGTAACGCATGTTATGGAAAACGTAGTTGTAAATGGCGTACGCCCGTTCGATGACGCCCGTTTTCCCTTGCGTCGTTCGAGCAGCAATTCGCGCGATTTCTCCGTTGATCTGGATCATGCGGTCGGGCTCGAGAAAGCGCTCGAGCTCGGGCGTCGTGGTGACGGGATCGCTGTTATATCGCATCAGACTTTTGAAGTTTCCCATACGGTATTCGCGGCGCGCGACCCTGTATTCGATCAAGAAATCGAGAGGCGCTCTGGGATCGCGTACTTCGGCGTAAAGCATCCGGTTGCCGTACTCGTTTTCGCGCGTGCTCCGCAGCGGAACGGAGCCTGAGTCCTTAATCAGGCGCACGATTTGGTGCCGGTCGGATTGCGCGAGCGGGATCCAGATGCGAACGTTGCGCGCGCTCTCGGGGAAGCCTTCGACTTTCACTCCGTAGGTAAACTCGAAGGTCCGGATCTTTCGAGGAGGCGCAGCAGCGAGCGGGAGTGAGATGATTAAAAGTTGCGCGGCAAAGATAGAACAAGGGGCTAAGGCTTTGGCCTTCATAGGGGTCCTCCAGGATTAGTTTTCTTGGGTTGAATCGGCCCGCGATCGGAAGGCTACATTCAAGTGAAGCCGCGAACGACCTGAAAATCCATGATGGGCTGAGGCTAGCATCCGACAATATGAATGTCAATCACGTGAAATCCGGAACCCTCGTTTTCAGAAAAGTTGCGCTTCAATTCGGTTCGCGCTATATTGGCAATCGTTGGATTTCTTCGAAAAAACCGGCGTGCGTCTGGCTGTACTGATTGCAATTGTTCTGGCGGCTGCTCCCCGGGCAGTGTTTGCGCAAACCGACGAGATTCAGGTTTACGACGCGACCATCGAACCGCAGGGCGTATTCAATTTGATGGTCCACAGCAATTTCACGCCCGACGGGCGAACATCACCCGATTATCCCGGCGCGATCATCCCGAATGACTCCTTCAACGGAACCGCCGAATGGGCTTACGGCGTGCGGCCGTGGTTCGAGCAAGGGCTCTATCTTCCTGTGTACTCGGTTTACTCGAAAAACCACGGCACGACGATCAACGGCTTCAAGATTCGCGAGCTTTTCGTTCGCCCTCACGCCCAGGAGCACAAGTTTTTCTATGGAGTCAATTTCGAGTTCAGCGTGAACGCTCATTATTGGGAATCGCGCCCTATAACGTCAGAGATCAGGCCTATCGTGGGCACGAACCTGGGCCGCTGGGAGTTAATCTACAATCCGATTGTGGATACGGATTACACCGGCGGTGTGGGGAACCTGCAATATAACCCGGCGGGTCGAGTCGCCTACAACTTCAATCATCATTGGGCGATCGCCACGGAGGAATATGACGGTTTCGGTCCCTTGAACCACTTCCTCCGGGCCAGCCAGCAATTTCACGAAATTTGGGCCGTGATGGATCACAAAAGCAGATTCGTTGATATCGAAACCGGCATTGGGTTTGGTTTGACGCCCGGATCCGACAAGGTCACTCTGAAGCTGATGTTGTCGCGTGATCTGAATCCGGGCCATCCGTGGCATTGAGCACGGTCCTGCGCGTCGCGCCTGCAGAATTCTTTCTAAACTGTCTCTGTGAATTCGGGCATCGGGCGGAGATTGTCCGCCTTGTCCGCTGCACCGTTACGGGGTGATTGCGACAGGTTGCTCACCTAAAAGAGCCGGTCTATTGTACAATAGTCTTCTGCACGATCCGTTCCGGTGGCGGGCGGGAGTTCCGGCTGCAGTTTCGGACAAGTCATTTCGCCGAACGATCAGCTCAGGGAGGGCTGTAAATGAAATCTGGTAGCGCAACAGAGCACAGGGGCGTTACGGAAGCGAACGGCTTTGAATCCGATCGATTGGCTCCCTTGGAAGAGCGCGCGCGCGGCGCCGATCCGTCTCTTGTCAAAGACCTGCTCGAAAAAATGCTCCTCATCCGGCGGTTCGAGGAAAAGGCGGCGGAACTCTACGCGCTCGGGAAGATCGGCGGATTTTGCCATCTCTATATCGGCCAGGAAGCAGTCGCCGTGGGCGCGATTTCCGCGCTCGGTCCCGACGATTACATTTTCTGTTCCTATCGCGAGCATGGCCACGCGCTCGCGCGCGGCATGGACGCCGGCGCGGTGATGGCGGAGCTTGCTGGGAAAGCGACGGGGTGTTCGAAGGGCAAAGGCGGCTCGATGCACTTATTTGACACGCGGATCGGCTTTTTGGGCGGGCACGCCATCGTCGGAGGCCACCTGCCGCTCGCGGCGGGGACTGCCTTCGCCGCGAAATATCAGAACCAGCCGCGCGTGACCGCGTGCTTCTTCGGAGACGCCGCGGTTAATATCGGCGCCTTTCATGAATCCTTCAATCTCGCCCAGCTCTGGAATCTTCCCGTCGTCTATGTTTGCGAAAACAATGAGTTCGGAATGGGCACGCCCATCGAAAAGGCCAGCTCGATTGACCCGTTGCACGAGCGCGCCTGCGGTTACGGCATGGCGCACACGGCCGTGGACGGCATGGACGTGCTGGCCGTGCGCGAGGTGGTGGGCGAGGCCGTTGAGCGCGCGCGGCGCCACAACCTGCCCACGTTTATCGAAGCGCGGACTTACCGGTATATGGGCCACTCGATGTCCGATCCGGCCCACGGAACCTATCGCACGCGTGCCGAGCTCGATGAGCACCGCCGGCACGACCCCATCAAGCGCTTGACCTCAGCGCTCGAGTCCATTGGGGCCCTGACGCCCGAGGCCTTCGAGGAAAGCGACGCGCAGGTTCGTCAGGTCGTCGAGCAGGCGGCCGCATTTGCCGAAGAAAGCCCCGATCCGGCTTCGGACGATCTCCATTCGGACGTTTATCGCGACTGACCGCCGCGATTTGATCCGACGACCGCGGCCGGACGCGCTTTTGCGGGAGGGAATCGCGAATTTCTCCTGCGCGACGGAGTTTTGATGCCAACACTCGCTTATCGAGAAGCTTTGAATCAGGCCATGAGTGAAGAAATGCGCTCGGACGAGCGCGTGTTTCTCCTCGGCGAAGAAGTCGGCGCTTATAATGGCGCTTACAAAGTCAGCAAGGGAATGCTCGAAGAGTTCGGCCCGAAGCGCGTTCTCGATACGCCGATTTCCGAGCTGGGGTTTACGGGGCTTGCCGTGGGCGCGGCGATGGCCGGGCTTCGGCCGATCGTCGAAATGATGACCTTCAATTTTTCGCTCGTGGCCCTCGACCAGATCATCAATGGCGCCGCGAAGATGCTTTATATGTCGGGCGGGCAATGCCCTGTGCCCATCGTGATTCGCGGTCCGGGCGGCGCGGCGCATCAGCTTTCCGCCCAGCATTCTCAGTCGCTCGAAAGCTGGTACGCGAATGTGCCTGGACTGAAGGTCGTCATGCCGGCCACGCCCGCGGACGCCAAAGGCTTGCTCAAGAGCGCCATTCGCGACAACAATCCGGTGATCTTCATCGAGTCCGAAGTGCTTTATGGAATGAAAGGTGAAGTGCCGGAGGGAGAATACACCATTCCGATTGGCGTGGCGGACGTCAAGCGAACCGGCAAAGATGTCACGATCATCGCGCATTTGAAGATGGTTTACGTTGCGCTCGAAGCCGCGGCGGAACTGGCCAAGGAAGGGATTGAAGCGGAAGTCATTGACCCGCGCACGCTCCGCCCGCTCGATGAGCGCACGCTGCTTGATTCAGTTCGCAAGACCAATCGCGCGGTGGTCGTCGAAGAAGGTTGGCCCTTCGCCGGCGTGGGAGCGCAGTTCGCGGACCTGATCCAGCGCGAGGCGTTCGACTTTCTCGATGCGCCCGTCCTGCGCGTCACCGGCGCCGACGTTCCCATGCCTTATGCGAAACCGCTCGAGCACGCTGCGATACCCGATAAGGCGCGCGTCATCGAAGCGGTGCACAGGGTTTTGTACCGGCGGCAAGCGACCTGAATAAATCGGGATCGCATCCTGGCTTCTGAATTCTGCTTCCGAGGTGGCAATGGCGACTCGCGTTTTGATGCCTAAAGGCAGCGACACGATGACGGAAGGGAAAGTCCTCAAATGGCTCAAGAAAGAAGGGGACTCGGTTGCGAACGGCGACGCTATGGTCGAGATAGAAACCGACAAGGTGGATATGGAAGTCGAGGCTATGGGCGGGGGCGTGCTTCGCAAAATCCTCGTGGGCGAAGGTCAAGTCGTTCCCGTCGGCGCGTTGCTGGCCGTCATTGGCAAGCCTGAAGAGGATATCGCAAAGCTCGTTTCATCGGCGCCCGCGCCCGCCGCTGCACCTGTTGAAACGGCTCCTGCGCCTCACGCTCCTGTCGCAATGCCCGTTTCAGCTCCACAGCCGGTGCAGGCGGGAGGCCGCGTCCTTGCATCGCCACTGGCCAAGAAAATCGCGAAAGAAGCTGGCCTCAGTCTGACTGCTGTTCCCGGCTCGGGACCTTCGGGGCGCATCGTTCGGCGGGATGTGGAAGCCGTGGTGGTCGCCGGAGGAGCCTCGGCGGGCGCGCCAGCCGCGCCTTTGCGCGCCGTTGCTCCGCGAACCGGTCCTGACTTTCGTGACGAACCGCTCAACATGATGCGCAAGGTCATCGCGCAGCGTCTGGCGCAAAGCCTCGGCCCCGTGCCGCATTTCTATCTCACCGTTGAAGTGGACATGAAGCGGGCGAAGGAATTGCGCGAATCGGCGAACCTGCTCGATCCGAATCTCAAGCTCTCTTACAACGACATTATTCTCAAGGCATGCTCCGCGGCGCTGCTGCAAAATCCCGCCGTCAACGCGGCTTTCATGGGCGAGTCCATTCGTTACCACAACCGCGTTCACATCGGGATGGCGGTGGCCGTCGAGGGCGGCGGGCTGATTACGCCCGTGCTGCGCGATTGCGACCGCAAATCGCTCCAGGAAATTTCATCGGAAGCGAAGGACCTGATCGCGCGCGCGCGCCAGCGCAAGCTCAAGCCCGAAGAGTACGTCGGCTCGACGTTCAGCGTCTCAAACCTCGGCATGATGGGCATTGATGAATTTTCCGCCGTCATCAATCCGCCCGAAGCCGCGATTCTCGCCGTCGGCTCCGTTGCGGAAAAGCCTGTCGTGACCGACGGCCGCATTGAACCGGGCGTTCGCTGCCGCATGACCCTTTCCTGCGACCATCGCGCCGTGGACGGCGCGACCGGCGCACAATTCCTCCAAACCCTCCGGCAAATCCTGGAAAACCCCGTGTTCCTGGCGTTTTGAGCGCGCGTGGCGCTATGAGGCAGGCGGCTAGCGGCGGTTAATCACACTGGCAAAATATCCGGCGCCGAAGCCATTATCAATGTTAACGACGGCAACGTTCGAGGTGCAGCAATTGAGCATGCCGAGCAGCGCCGCAATCCCCCGGAAGCTCGCGCCGTAGCCAATGCTCGTCGGCACGGCAATTACCGGCGCCGCCACCATGCCCGCGACCACGCTCGGTAACGCGCCTTCCATGCCCGCCACGACGATGATAATGCGCGCGCGGCCGAGCGCACGGCTTGCGCTCAGGATGCGATGGATGTTGGCAACGCCCGCGTCGTAAATCGCCGACACGCGGTTGCCCATTACTTCCGCCGTCGTGAGAGCTTCTTCGGCCACGGGAATATCCGAAGTGCCCGCGCTCACCACCAGGATCGTTCCCTTGCCGCGAATTTTGCGGTCGCGGCGAATCACGATGGCGCCTGATGCCTCGCGGAATTCTGCGCTGGCCTCGGCTTTGCGAACGCGCTCGTAGATTTCGGCGCTCGCGCGCGTAATCAGAATGTTGTGCTGGTTGCGGAGCATCCGCCGCACGATGCCCTCGACCTGTGCGGGAGATTTTCCACGTCCGAAAATCACTTCCGGAAATCCCTGGCGCAGCGGGCGGTGGTGGTCAATGCGCGCGTAGCCGATGTTTTCGAACGGCAAATTGCGCAGACGGTCCACGGCTTCCTCAACGCCAAGCTGCCCGCGCCGCACCTGCCGAAGCATTTGACGAATTTCTTCCGGCGTCACTTCAGACCCGCCTCGCTTTCGTGCCTTAAAGTCAGGGGCTGATGAGATTGCGCATGAGCCCCCGTGGAGATGCCATTTCAATCCCGCCTAGCGCCGCGAATGCTTTTTGCGGGCCGGCGCATTTCCCTCAGCAACCGAAAACTGGAGTTTACTTCCCGCCTCATCAATCCGGTCGAGGCGCACGCGGACGCGGTCGCCGAGATGATACGCCCGATGCGAGCGCTCGCCCACCGCGGCCCGCTGTTGCTCCCGATAAATGTAGCGGTCGTCCTCGAAACTCTCGAACGGAACGAAGCCTTCGATAAACAGATCGGTCAGCTCGACGAAAAAGCCGTGCTTGATGAGGCTGATGATCAAAGCCTCGAATTCGTCGCCCACGCGCTCTGCCATGAACGCCACTTTCTTCAATTCCATCAGCTCGCGTTCGGCGTCCTGCGCGCGCCGCTCGGCTTCAGAAGTCTCGATCCCAAGCGTGCGAAGCGCTTCGCGGCTCGGGAGCGCGTCACCGGCCGAACCTTTTTCGCTTTTCAGCGCGGCCTTGAGAATGCGATGGACGATGAGGTCGGGATAGCGGCGAATGGGCGAGGTGAAGTGCGTGTAGGCCGGCGTTGCGAGTGCGAAGTGGCCGAGGTTTTCCTCCGTGTAGCGCGCCTGCTTGAGCGAACGCAGCATCAGGTATGAAAGGATGCGCTCTTCGGGTTTGCCCTCGAGGCGCCGCGTGAGGCGCTGATAATGATGCGGCGTAATTTGAATCTCCACATTCGCCGGCCGCTCATGGAAGCGCACAGGGCGTTCGCGGTCGTCGCGGCCGCGGATGCGGAACCGCTCGCTGGCCGGAAGCTCGACGCCGAGCGAATATCCGAAGGTCGCCGCGATTGCTTCAAAATCGAGCACTTTCTTTGCATCCGGTTTTTCGTGAATCCGGTAGATTGCCGGAACACCCCGGCCTTCAAGATGCGCCGCGACGGTTTCATTCGCCGCCAGCATGAATTCCTCAATGATGCGATGCGCGATCGTGCGCTCCGAACGCGTCACGCCCACCATGCGGCCCATCGCGTCGAATTCGATTTCGGGCTCCGGCAGGTCGAAATCAATCGAGCCGCGCTCTTCGCGCCGGCGGTTGAGGACCATCGCCAGCTCTTCCATGAGGCGTAACGATGCGACGAGCGGGCGATATCGCTCGAGCGCCGCCGGGTCGCCCGCGAGCACGTCCCGCACCCCTGTGTACGTCATGCGCTCTGCGCTGCGAATCACTCCGGGAACCAGCTCGTAATTCGTGATCCGGCCGCGCGCGTCCAGATCCATTACGGCGGACATCGTGAGCCGTTCGACGCGAGGGTTCAGGCTGCAAATGCCGTTTGAAAGCTCGAGCGGAAGCATCGGGACGGCGCGGTCGGGGAAATAGACCGAGGTGCCGCGCAAGCGCGCTTCGCGATCGAGCGCCGTTCCCGGGCGGACGTAGTGGGCCACGTCGGCGATGTGGACCTGAAGCCGGTAACCGCCCTCCTTCCGGCGTTCGACGTGAACCGCGTCGTCGAAATCCTTGGCCGTCTCGCCGTCAATCGTCACCACGGGAACGCTGCGAAAGTCGCGCCTTCCTTCGAGTTCCCGCTCGGAAATGAACTGCGGCGCGTTTTCCGCCGCTTCGAGAACCTCGCGCGGAAAGCGGTGGGGAAGATGAAATTTCCGAATAATGATTTCAACGTCCACGCCGAAATCTTCGCGCCGGCCGAGCACTTCGATCACGCGTCCTTTCGGCGGCGCCCCCGGCGCGGGATAGCTTGTGATTTCAACGTCCACGATTGTTCCGTTCAGCTCATGCGCGTCCTGCTGCTCGGCTTTGCGGCTTGCGCGCCGACCTTCGGATTCGCCGCCAAATTGCCGCTCGCGCGCGTTGTCACCGTCGCGAGGCCGTTCGGCGCCGCGCGGAATCAGGATTTCGTGGGCGATCCGGTGATCGTAAGGAAGAACGTAGTAGTGGTGTGCGTCAGCCCGGAATTCACCCACGACGGTCTTTTGCGCGCGGTCGAGCACGCGGGTTACGCGCCCTTCGAGCCGCAGTCCTCCATCCGCTGCGCCTCGGCGCCCGCGTGGCGCGGGCTTCAATCGCGTCACCAGGGCTTCGACTCGGTCGCCGTGCATCGCCGGGCCCGTCGCTCCGCGTGGAATGAAAATGTCCTGTTCGGTCCCTTCGACCGGCCGGTCCGGAACGACGAACCCGTAACCGTCGCGATGCCCCACAAGCCGTCCGGTGACCGCGTTGGAGGGTCGCGCGTTCGCGCCTCTTGACGTCGCATCTGCCGTCATTACCTGCGGCGCTCGGCTTGGGCGCGAGGCAAGCGCAAAGGAGTTGTCCTTTTGAGCCACAATCTTTCCTGCATTTACCAATTGCCGCAGCTTGCTTTTCACCGCTCTTGCGCGGCGCGGATCGAGTCCAAGCTGCCGCATCAACGCCCGCAGGCGCAGACTTTTTTCCGGCTGGCGCTCAAAAACCTGCACCAGTTCCGCGTCTTCAGGAAATCCGCGCATCGAAATCGAGTTTAGCACCGAACCTGAGCCGGCGCTTGGAGCGCTCATCAAAACACATTATTCGTTGGGATTGGATTTTCCGCAGAATTCAAAGGACCGCAAGCATTGGTGCCGAAGAGAGGACTCGAACCTCCACGCCCTGACGGGCACTACACCCTGAATGTAGCGCGTCTGCCAATTCCGCCACTTCGGC
>JAKASG010000011.1 GCA_021828285.1 Acidobacteriota bacterium
CCGTCGAGCGGGACAGGGCGGTCGTGCTCGAGGACGTTGTAAGCCTCGAACGGATGCGCGGCAGGAAGGCCCAGGCTTGAGAGCGTGAAGGTGTGGGAAAGCGGGCCGTTCGACCAATTGAAAACGGCGAGCATGGATTGGTGCGCGTCCTCGCGAAGGAGGAATTCGCTCGGTTCCAGATCCTGGGGCGAGAAGGTCATCAGGTTGATCGGCAGTGCGGGACGGCCCAGGCGGTTCATATCAATGAGCTCTTGATTCTCGACGAGCGCCAGGCGGTTCGGTTCCGAGCCGAGCGTCGGAAGGTCATCGCCGATTTCATACATGCCGCCCGTAAGCGCCGCAAGAACGATCTGGATCTGAGCCTCATCGAGCGTCACGCCGGAATGCGATTCGTGCCAGCGCTGTTGCGGCTCGAGCTCTTTCGAAGCGGAAAAAGCATCCGGATCGCTGACAAAGAAGTTGTTATCCATGTAAAACCGTGCGGCGATATTCGGCGCCGCATCCTTGCTGGCGGCGAAGGAATGGCCGGTATCCGGCGCAAGGCGGCCGTCATTGACGTAGCCGACGGGATTCAGCATCATGCTGCCGTCTTTATCGAGAAGGACGTGCGGGCCGACGGCCTCGCGGATGATCTTGAGGCCGATTCGCTGCGCCTCGAGCGCCGTTGTATTGGGCCGGTAACGGTAGCCTTCGACCGCGGCATAATCCATAAAATCCAGCTTGATGTACCGCAGGCCCCATTGGCGGGCCATGATGCGATAGGTGCGGTAGAGATAAGCCTGCGCGCCTGGATTCGTGGTATCGAGAACGTAGAGGCGCTCCTGATGGCGATCGACGTAGCCAATGAAGATCGGCTTGCCGTGGGCGTCGCGCACGAGCCAGTCCTTGTGATGCTCATAGACCCATGACCGGTCGGAAACCTCGAACGGCCCGGTCCAGATGGCCGGCTTAAGCCCCAAACGGCAAATCTTGTGATACACGCTCCACATGCCGTGGGGAAACTGAGCGGCGTTCGCCGTGGTGTACTCGCCGCGAGCGTAGTCGTAGCCTTCATCAATGTGGAGATAATCGTAGCCGAAGCGCTTCAAATGGTCCGCGAGCCACTTCGCGTTGGTCAGGACTTCGCCCGCGTTGATTCCCGCGTAGAACGCCGTCCAGCTCCACCAGCCCATCGGCGAGTCCTTGATGGTGAAGCGCAGATGATTCAGCTTGCGAACGGCCTTCCCATAATTTTCAAGCTCGCTCAAATAATCATGCCCCGCGGAAAACATCAGAAGTTCCGATGAAAGCGAGCTTCCCGGAGCGACGGGAAGGCTCAACTGAACCTGCTGGCTGGGAGCGATGGGGTCGCGGTCGAGGATCGCCTTCGTCGTGCCGGTGGATTCCACGGTGAAGGATGCGATGCGGGGCGCCGCCGAATTGCGTCCGCTAACCTTCAGGCGGTCAACCGTCAAAAACCGGTTCTCCGTCAATGCCGACAGCAGGAGGCTTTGTTTGGACGCCAGGTTGTAAATCAGAATATTGCGCACTCCGAAGTAGCCGCCGTGCGGCGCGGCCGCCAGCCCGCCGATGTGAATGGTGGGATCCTCGCTGACGCTTTCCGCCATGACACGGTCGCGGTCATTGGACGCTCCAAGATCAAGGAGCGGATCGCCGGCTGCATCCACAACGCGGATCGCCTGGACGGTAATCGGGCTGCCCGTTGAATTCCGCACAGCGACGGAAACTTCCCCGTAAGGTTCGTCGGCGTACAGGCGGAGAGTGCAAACAAGGGCGGGCTTATTGGCGAGCCCGCTGAAAGTAACGGTCAGCGCCTGGCCGTGGCCGAGCGCATCCTCGAAGGGCGCCGCTGAGGAGGTTTCATGATGGGGGTAATCCGAGGACTTGATCCACGCGTGGTTTACTTCCGCCTCGACGCGCGAAACGAGCACGGGTTTTTCGAGGCCTTCGCGAAAGATCTCATAAGATCCGTCCGAGGGCCTGACGCCCACCGAGAGCTGCGGGCTTTTCAGGATAGGGGTGGACTCAGCGGAAGCACTCAAGACGGCGCAGAAAATCACGGCGCCCAGACACGCGAATGTCGCCTTTTTCATGTAAACAATCACCTCTCACTGAGGATCAAGGCGGGCCCGCACGCCATCCCTCGGAAAAGGAAATGATGAGCCGGCCCGTCGCAAAAAGGAAGGCCCCGACCGCCTCAGAAAAAGAGCTTCAGCGCAAACTGCATGATGCGCGGATCGGTCGAAGTATAAGTGATCGTCCCGAAAGTCCCAAAGAGGGGCGGACCGGGCGGGTTATCGGTCACGAAGTCGTCCGGCTGGCCCCAATTCACGTTGTTGAACACGTTGAAAGCATCGGCGCGGAATTGCAGAGTGTAACGTTCAGCAATCTTTACGTTCTTCATGAGAGAAACGTCCGTGTCGAACAAGCCGGGCCCCTGGAAGATGTTTTTCCCGGTATTGCCGAACGTCCCCGGCGCGTTCTGCTGGAACGCGTTGATGTTGAAGTATTGCTGAATCAACGCGGCATGGGAACGGTCAGGGTTCAGCTTGGCTCCCGCGATGCTGTTGCCGGGGACGAGGTCCGCGCGGTCCACATAATCTCCCGTTTGGGAATTGTCGCATCCACACATGATGCTGAAGGGAAATCCGCTGCGCCACGTGATGATCGGAGCGACCATCCAGCCGTTCAGGATTTTATTCGCCGCTCCGGTCAGGCCAAAGTGAGGAACCTGCCAGGTTCCTGAAAACTTGATGGCGTTCGGAATGTTGCTCGTCGCGGGTCCGTAATTGGCGTTGCGGTTAAACGGATTCGTTTGGTAATAGCTCTCATTGCTGGTGGATTCGGAGAAGTCATTGAGAGCTTTCCCCCAGGTGTAATTCGCGAGGAAAGAGAGCCCGTGACTGAATCTCTTTTCCAGGCTGATCTGAAACGAATTGTAGTTGGAGTTATAGCCCGAAGCCATCATTCCGATGGGCCCGAAGTTGTTATAGGGCCGCGCATTGCAGTTCGACCCGAAAATGCAGGGATTAATGTCCGGCATCGGCTCCTGGTCCGAGGTCGCAAACAGATGCGTCCCTTTGTTTCCGAAATAAGCGGCTTTAATCAGCCAGCTTTTGCCGATCTGCCGCTCCAAAGTCAAATTCCAAATCGTGATTTCCGGAATCTTGAAACCGAGAGGGAAGAAATAGGCGAGCGTCGCCGGCAGAGTGAATTGGACGTTCGAAGGAGGCACTTTCGGCCCAAACTGCGCCGGAAATGGGTTAGCGATGCCCTGGCTACCGAAAGGATCCGCGAAGTTTACCTGGTAGAGGTTGAAGACGGGCGCGAATGGCGCGACGCCCATGGCGTCCTGATAGGCGAGAGTCTCGGGAGGCTGGTAATAGTAGCCCACGCCGCCGCGGAGGCTCGTCTTGCCATCATTCGTCAAACGATAGGCAAATCCTGCGCGCGGCGCGAAAAGGCCGATATGGCCGTAATACGACCCCTGCGGACAACCGGGGTCGCCCGCGAATAACAGCCCGAGCGGCGCGTTGGGGAAGCGCGTGGATTGTTTGCCGGGCTCGAAGCAGGGCAGCCGCCCATTGTTCGTGGTATAAGGGATCTCCGGGTTCCACCGCAGGCCGCCGCTCAGCGTCAGGCGAGGCGTGGCGCGCCAATCATCCTGAAGGAAAGCCGACCAGTTGTATCCGGTGACGGTCCCATAAATGCCTCCGCCCTGGGTGAAGTCCGGGGCGCCAAGCATGAAGTCCGCCAAATTGTTTCCCGAATAACCGCCTTCGAAGAAGAACTGGCCGCCTTGCAGGTATTGATTGGCAATCGGCGCATCCACGCGCAGAAGCTCTCCTCCAAAGGTGAGCTGGTGCTTGCCTTTGAGCAGCGTCACCACCTCACGAAGAGTCTGATCGCCCCGGTTGTAGGCGCCGACGTTTGCTGAAGAGACCGTAAAGTAGCCGTTCACCGCCACATAAAGTTGCGGCGAAGGCGAGGGCGCGATGTTCACGCCGAGCGCGTTTGCTGAAAAGGGCGCGGAAGCAATGTATCCGCCGTTTTGCCGGTTCAATCCGAACCAGGTGTTGAAAAGCAGATTGGCCGAGGCCGTGTAGGTGTCGTTCAAGGCGATGGTTTGCACGCTCACCTGATTGGCGTTCGCATTGAGGGTGAGGATGTTGTTGTTCACCATCGGCGTGGCCGGTTCCGTGAACTTCGTGTAAAAATACCGGCCGCTGAGCTGGTTCTTGCCCCGGTCGTAATCAATTTTGCCGAGGTATTGATCTTCGTTGGAATTGGTGGGTCCGCCCAGGTAATTGAGCGTGTTTCCGCCGGCGTTGGGCAACGGGATATATTTCAGGAGGTTCAGCGCGGGCTGTGAGAGGAAGCCCGAAAGGTTATTATTCGGGAAGGGAGCGCCGGTGGACGGGTTCGTGAGCTGGATGCCGCCGGCCGCTAGTGCCGCGGGCGTACACATGCCCGTCGAGTCGTAGGCGGAGCAGAACGAAGAGAAATCGCCTTGCTTCTCGGCCAACGTGGGAACCAGCACAATGTTGCCGTTCGGCGCCGTGCGCGTCCGCGTGCCCTGATAACTGCCGAAGAAAAACAGCTTGTTCTTCACGATCGGTCCGCCAAGCGTTCCGCCAAATTGGTTCTGCTTCAGTGAGTCCCGGGTCGGAGCGAAGAAGTTGCGCGCATCGAAAATGTAATTCCGGACGAAATCGAAGGCATCTCCGTGAAAGTCATTCGTTCCGGACTTGGTGACGACATTGACGACGCCGCTGATGGCGTTTCCATATTCGGCGCTCATATTGCCGGTTTGAACGTTAAATTCCTGGATGGCGTCGGGATTGGGAAACGGCAGGTTGGAGTTCATATAGGTGTCGTTGTTATCGGCGCCGTCCATTTGATAACTCACTCCGTTAGGCCCGCCACCGTTGATATTCGCGTACTGTTCGCCGGGATAAGCGCCGCCCTCGCAGCCAACGCCGCAGTATTGGCTGGTCACGTCGTTTGCTCCGGGAATGAGGAACACGAGACTCTGGGCCTCGCGGCCGTTCAATGGCAAGTTCACTATGCTTCGCTCGCTCACCAACTGTCCCGTCGTGGCCGACCGAGTGGTGACGAGCGGGGCGTTGCCGGTCACCGTGACCTCCTGGGTGACCGCCCCGACTTTGAGCGTGACGGATTGTGTGGCTGACTGATTCACCGTCAGCACGATCCCCCGCTGGACATAGGTCTCAAACCCCTTCTTGGCCACCGTCAGCTCGTAGGTGCCGACCGGCAAGGCGGGAAAGACATATTCGCCCGCTGGCCCGGTTGGGGCCGCAACGCTATAGCCCGTTTGAGTGTTGGTAACCTTTACGGCGGCTCCGGGAACCGCTGCGCCAGAAGGGTCAGAAACTCTGCCGCCCAGGCTTGCTGTCGTATATTGAGCGGCGGCCGGCAAGGCGCCGATAAGTCCCACCAGCAAGATCATCAAGAAAGGCAAAATTCGCCCCTGCAACACTCGTCTGATGCTTAACATAGTTCGTTCCTCCTGCGGTCTTTAGCTATCTTGCTTTTTTTTGACCCATTTACCGACGCAATCAGAACTGCTGAAAAACCTGGGTTGGTTGATCAGGCGCCTTTCTGGCTGTTTCCCTCCGGCCTGCGAAGCGGGACTTCGAAGGGTTATCCTGATCGCCCGATATGGCGGCACGCCTTGCATTGGCGGGCGCTATTCGGAAAGTCAAGAGCGCATTGAGCGACGCCGATGCCGCGGCGCTATTGTTCATATGCTCCCATATTGATCTGGCCGCTGGAGTTCACGCGCGGATTGCCGGCGAAGTCCAGAACGCCTACGACGTTGACGCCCAGGTTGGTTCCCGCATTCAGCGCAGGCGAGGCCGAAGAGAGGTCGAGGTTGTAAGGCGCGGTCGAAATGTTGTCGTATTGCGGGTCCGCAAAAACCGATTGAGCGTCCTGGCCCGATGCGCTCTGGTAATTCGAAAAGCCGGTGATGGATGTCTTCTGCCACGCCCACTCGCTGCTCGCCGCCCCGTTCGACGAGAAGAAGTCGTTGTAATCGAGCAAGGCCGGGCTGGGCTCGCTCGAAGTCAAATCATCAACGAGGTAGAGGTTGAGGGTGTTGTTATCCATGATGTTGTTTTCGACCGTGTTGTTGGTCGCATAGAACTGAATCTGGAATTCACCCTCTCCGCCTTTGCTGTAGGTTCCGTCATTGAACAGGGAATTGTTCACGATGACGCAGTGGTCGGTTCCTCCCACACTGCTCGAATACCCCCCAATCGAGAAGCCGACGTAGAGCGCGTTGTAGATGACGTTGTTCCGGAAAACCACGTAGCTCGAAACGTGGCCGGAATGCTCGCTCGCCAGCTCGCTCAGATCAATGTCGTGGATGAGATTCCGTTCCACGATAACGCGCGTGCAGCCGTCGCAGTAGTAGCCGTCCGCGCCCAGCTTATCGTGATAGACCGGGTTGGTGGTCGAAGTGATGTTGTAGATGGTATTCTGAAAAACCCAGCCGTCCCGCGCCTGATCGTACGCCCCTTGCGGCGAAACGCCCTCAAAGCCGATGTCGTCCAGACCGATGTTGTCCCCATCGTGGACCGAATTGTCCGCTTCAACGAAGTACTGAACGTTTCCGTCGAATGACACGTTCTCGCTGCATCCCGTCGTGTTGTGGTCAATCTGATTGCCCATGAGCGTGAGATTGCTGATCGGCGCAGGCGCCTCGGTCCCATAGACGGCGATCCCGAGAGCGTTGGCCGAACTGCAACTCGTGAGTGTTTGCGCGATGTTGTGGATATGATTGGCGAGGAATTCGATGTTACTGCCGGCGCCCTCGAAGTCAATTCCGACGGGCACGGCATTCCTCGTCGAGCTTGAAAGGTTTCGGATTTCAAATCCCTGGATGACGATGTAGCTGAAGTTCCCTTCGAGGCTAAAGAGCCCTTCCTGGACCCCTTTCGGCACCGACAGTCCCGTTCCATCCAGGACCGGTGCCTCCCCGGGATAGTTGGTAAACGTGATATAGCCCGACGTTGCATTTCCGGACGTCTTCAATGTTACGATCTCATTGTAGACTCCTCCTTCCACTTCGACGGTGTCGCCGGGCTGCACCGTATCCGCCGCATGTTGAATCGTGCGCCACGGCGCGCTGAGCGTGCCGGGATTTGAGTCATTGCCGGCCGTTGACACATAGTAGGTGACCCCAGACCTCGAAGGCAGTTCGATGGTTACCGTGGAGGATGCCGACGCGCCCGGCGAGGCGAGTGAAACCGCTGTCACCGTTATCGTTCCTCCTGAGGGAACCGCGGATGGTCCCAAATAGAGAGCTTCGTTGGAAGTGCCGAGTTCCGTCGTCGAGATAACGCCTACGGTCGAATTGCCGCCCTCAACGCCATTCACTTCCCAGCCAACAGCAGTGTTCGTCGTCCCCGATACCGTCGCCGAAAATACCTGGACGGCATTGGTTGCGACCGTGGCGGACGGAGGAGAAATGGTCACGCTTACCTGCGCAGCGGCACGCATGGAAAAGCCAAAGATGAGGGCGGCAACAACGGGCGCCTGGGCCCAAAGCACTAAACCGCGCGGGGCGTTTTTGCTGATTTCAAGGAGCCTCCCGGTTTTCATCGCCCCTCCTGGTTTCCCGCTCACAACCCGACGCAATCAATACGCAGGAATGCGCAATCTAAAGTAACAAAAGACAAGGTACAGCGGAGTGGATATGTTGTCAAGGTCTTTTTCGGCGCTAGTCTGACGGATCTCTTTGGTGAAAGAATCTATGGCGGCACTTGAATATCAACATCCCATCCTGCGAATATTACTGGAGCGTCCCTCATAATAACAGGCTGCTATGCAAGCACTTGCCTCGCGGCCGATATTGCTCACAGCAAGTCATGAAGAACGGCAGAGATGGAAAAAGGTTGTATTTCGGATTGCGGAGCGATAAACTACGGGCTTGCTAAAATCAGAAATAAATGGAATGATACGAAACCTATGGGTGAGCTCGAGGGCGGCGATAAGAACCGGATTTTGGCCGAAGAGCGCCGTCGGCACATCGTTGACCAGGTAAATCGGGACGGGAAGGTCTTGGTGCAAAATCTCGCCAAGCGATTTTCCACGTCCCAAGTGACGATCCGCCAGGATCTCGAGGCGCTCAATGCGCGGGGTCTGATTCACCGGACGCATGGCGGAGCGCTCCCGATCCGCGCCGCTGCATTGTGGGACCCGAGTTTGCAGGAGAAGGAGAAGCTCTTTCGAAAGGAAAAGCAGCACATCGCAGCCGCGGCGGCGCGCATGGTTCAGGAAGGTCAATGTCTGGTCCTCGATTCGGGAAGCACGACGACGGCCGTGGCCCGAGCGCTTCGCGGCTCCCATCGCCTGACGATTATTACGAACGCCGTGAATATTGCAGGCGACCTTGCCGGCACTTCCATTGAAGTCATTCTGACGGGCGGTACGCTGCGAGAAAACTCGTTTTCGCTGGTTGGCCCGCTCGCGGAGGAATCGCTTCGCCGGTTGAGTGCGGACATCTTCTTTCTTGGTGTGGATGGTTTTGACGTTCATTTCGGACTGACGACGCCGAATATGCTCGAGGCCAAAGTCAACCGCGTGATGATGAAGATTGCGCGGCGAACGGTGGTGGTGTGCGATTCAAGCAAGTTTGGCTCGCGAAGCCTCGCGCTGATTTCGGGCCTCTCGGCCATTCAACACGTTATTACGGATCGGAACATCTCAAGCTCGGACTTGGCCAGCCTTCGTGAAGCGGACATCGAGGTGACGCTTGTCTGAGGCTTTCCGCGTCGGGAGCCTGGGTGGATGTCCGCGAGCGCGCCGGCACGGCAGATGATGAGCGAAACCCTGAATCGGGTGGGCGCGGAGCCTGGGTAACGTCCTCGGGGGAAATTTCAGATTATCTATGTCAGAATCCAATCATAAAGCGGGTTTTCATACCGAGTCGGAAATTCGGTCCCAGCCTCGCCGCTGGGCTGAAAGCCTCCGCCAGCTCAGAGAAGATCCTGAAGTTGAAAAGGTCATTAAAGAGTTCCGAAGCGACCGGTGGATCTTCATCGGTTGCGGGTCAAGTTACTATCTGGGGCTTGCGGCTGCGGCGAGCTGGACGGCCCTGACCGGGATTCGCGCGCAGGCCTTTCCCGCATCGGAACTGCTGTTGTATCCCCGGCTCGTGCTGGAGTCTGGAGAGAATTTCACTCCGGTGCTGATTTCGCGTTCGGGCACCACCTCGGAAGTTCTGAAGGCGGGAGAGCTTCTGAAAGAGCGCGGCATTCCCTTCGTCGCGGTCACGTGCACCGGAGGCAGCGACCTCGAGCGGATGGCCGACGCATCTCTCTCCCTCGCGGCCGCTGACGAGGCGAGCACGGTCATGACGCTCTCTTTCACCTCGATGCTGCTTGCGATTCAATATCTGGCCGGGAAACAGGCGGGCGACACTCAATTCATAAATGCGCTGCTCGCCACGCCGCGCAAGTTCGACCAGCTTGTCGAGCGGAGTGCGGCTGAAGTGAAGGGGTTCGTCGAGAGCCACGAATTCGAGGATTACGTCTGGCTGGGACAAGGGCCTCATTACGGGCTGGCCTGCGAAGGAGCGCTCAAAGTGATGGAAATGTCGTGCTCCTACGCCCAAAGCTTCCACACGCTCGAGTTCCGGCACGGCCCGAAGTCCATTGTCAGTCCTGAGACATTGATTATGTTCCAGATGTCCCAGTCGGGATTGGGACCGGAAACGGACGTCCTCGAAGAAGTGAAAGATCTCGGCGGGAAGACGCTCGTGGTGGCCGATGAGGCCAACGAGCGCATTCGCCGCAACGCCGATCTACTGGTTGAGCAGCATCTTGGAGGAAACGAATACGCGGGGCTTGCAGCGCGCGTGCCTCCGGCCCAATTAGTGGGTCTTTATGCCGGCTTGAAAAAGGGACTCGATCCCGACAGCCCGCGGCATTTGAGCCGAGTGGTCATCCTCGAGGATCGAACCTAAACAACCGGCGAGCGCTGGTTTTCCCCGCCGCCGATCCAGCAGACCATCGTACCCATGCTCCTCATAGCGCTCCCGCCAGCGCCGTATGCTGCGGTCCGAAATTCCGATAATCTCCGCCGCTTGCCACCACGCGATCTTCTTGGCCATGGCTCGCAAAATCACCTCTTGAATTTCCATCGCCCGCTCCCAGGCGACCGCTGAGTATTTTGGCATCCTGCCTCCTAACCTCCAGAATGCCTCAACTCCCGTCCACCCCAAGCGGACAGATCACGTGCTAATTGAACCGGACAGATGACATGCTAACGGCAATAGGCGGTGCCGAGAGTTGCCGGTGAAATCACAGTCGATTACAATGGAAAAAACTGCGACAAGTGGAGAATGCAACAGTGACGAAACGCAGCAGTAGTGAAGTAGATGAATACGTAGCAAGATGTCCCAAAGAGGCGCAAGGCGATCTCGCGAAGATCAGAGCGGCCATACAGGCGGCAGCGCCTGGCGCCACTGAACGCACCGACTATTTCCAAATGCCCGGATATTCCTATCCGGGAATTGATTATTATGACGGGATGTTTGCTTGGTTCAGCTTCAGGAAACCACACATACGCCTACATGTACCCCCTTCAGTAATACAAGAACATAGGAAGCAACTTGCAGGTTACGCTACAACGAAAGCCATTGTTAGCTTCCCAATGGGTAAACCGGTACCGGTGACATTGGTGAAGAAACTGGTGAAAGCAAGTCTAAAGGCAATGAAAGAGATAAGTCTGAGTAGACCTCGTCATCAGGAGTGCGCTGCAAAAATCAGAGAAAGGTCGTAACGGTCGTCTTCGCTGTTGTATCCGCGAATTTCGATCACTTCGGAGACGAAACGCTTCCCTGGCCGGCGCTCTCTTTGAATGAGGACGTTCAACGAATCGGCGATATTGCTCTTGAAGGCGCGATAAGGCAGTTCAATTCCGCTCTGCAGGACGCAGCTCGTAAACCGGGCAAGGGCTTGTGCGGCGGAACTAGCGTGAACGGTGGAAAGCGTTCCCGAATGGCCGGTGTTGAGCAACTGAAGTAAATCAAACGCCTCGCCGCCTCGGATTTCGCCCAGAATGATGCGGTCGGGCCGGTGGCGTAAGGATGCCTTCAGCAAGTCGCGGATAGTGATGGCAGGCAGGCCCGGCTGAGCCTGGCGAGCTTCAAAGCGAACGAGATTCGGCCTTTCCAACTGAATTTCGGACGTGTCTTCAATGAGAGGAATGCGGTCCTCGTCGGGAATGAACTTCCCGAGTGCGGTCAATAAGGTCGTTTTTCCAGAGCCCGTACCGCCGGAGTCGCCGTCAGGTTCGAGACCTGGCCGGGCGCCGCAGGCGTGGGCGTGGCCGAGACGACGGCGGAGGGCTCGCCCGTTCCGGCTGAGTTTACAGCCGCGACTTCGTAATAATAAGTTGTTCCCGCGGACACCGAAGCGTCGGTGTAATTCGTTGCCACCGGCTCTGCAATTGAACTGAATGGGCCGCTGCCGCTCGTCGAACGCTGCACGTTATACGACGTCGCACCGGAAATCGCATTCCTTCTCAATGTGATCTCTCCCGCACCGGCGGTTGCCGAAGGGCCCGTGACTTGCCCCGGAACGGCGGGCGGAGCTGGCGAATTTCCGCCACTCGCTCCGCCACACGAGACGACTAATAGCGGAAGCAGGGCGATGCAAAGCAGAAGAAGGCGGCCACTCAGCAGCGCGAGATGTCCTCTCCTCGCCATGCCGGGGCTAGAAGCCATCGTGCTCTCCTGTAATTGCAGAAGGAGATGTTAGGATTATCCCGCAAGATGAACCAATCTGAATTCGCAGGTCAAACCTGGTTCTTGATGAAAGATGCGCCATGAAGGTTCTCGCTTTATATGCTACGGCATCCGACTTCGGAAAAGGACGGGGGAGTTATGGGGAAAAACGAAAAATTCGATCGGCGGCGATTTTTGCAGGAGAGCGTGATGATTCCGGCGGCGGCGATTGCGGCGCGCGCCGGGGTTCGGGCGGATGATTCAGGCGCAGATGCCGGCCCGGCCGCCGCCCGGACGCACGTGTGGGAAAAGCACGAGCTGACTTTCACCGCGGAACGTACCTTTTCAAATCCCTACACGGAAGTCATCGTCTGGGTTGATCTCGCGGGACCGAATTTCCGAAAGCGCGTTTACGGATTCTGGGACGGCGGCCAGACATTTCGCTTGCGGGTCGTCGGGACGGCGCCGGGCGTTTGGAAATGGCGAAGCGGCTCCGAACCGCATGATTCCGGCCTGGCGGGAAAATCCGGAAGCTTCATTGCGGAGGATTGGACGGAGGAAGAAAAGCAGCAGAACCCGCTGCGCCGCGGATTTCTGCGCGCATCGGAAAATCAGCGCGCGCTCGTGACGGCGGACGGCACGCCGTTCTTCGTGCTGGGCGACACGTGGTGGTCGGCGGGGACGAATCGCTACCGCTGGTATGACGATGATCGCGAGCGGCCGATCGGCCCCGACGCGGGCTTCAAGGATTACGTGCTTTTCCGCAAAGCGCAAGGCTATAACTGGATCAGTATGATCGCCGCCTTTCCCAACTGGGAAACCGACGGCCTCCCCTGGCACATCGTGATGAAGGACGGAACGACCGTGCGCTCGGCGTGGCTTGAGTTCGGCACGGGCAGCGCCAAGAATATGTCGAACGAAGGCGGCATGCCGTTTCTTTTTCCCGGCAAGGTTCCCGGCTACGAAAAAGTCTTTCCCAACGTGGACCGCATCAACCCCGAATATTTCAAGTACGTGGACCGCAAAATAGATTATTTCAACGCACACGGTTTTGCGCCGTTCATTGAAGTTTCACGGCGCGACGCAAGCGAATGCTGGAAGAAATATTACGAGTGGCCGGAATCCTACGCACGGTTCATTCAGTACGTTTGGTCGCGCTATCAGGCGAATAGCACCGTGCTGAGCCCGATTCATCTCGACATCATTCAGGAAAGCCTGGGGCCGCGCGAGTTCGACCGCGCCATTGACCTCGTGCTGCGCAAATTCGGGCCACCGCCTTTCGGGACGCTGCTTTCCGCCGACGCGAATCCCTCGACGCTGGTCAACTGGGGGCAGAATTCCTGGGTTACGCTGCACCAGACGGGCAACAAACGCGAACATGAATATTACTGGTATATGACGCAGATCTTCCGCGAAGCGCGTCCCACGCGGCCGGCGCTCGACGGCGAACCTTATTACTCCGGCTACTTCGACGCCCGCGGCCTGAACGGCGGCTACAAATACGGCGCGCCCGGCGGCACGCCGCGCGACGACCAGTACGTGCGCTCCGCCATGTACGGCGAAGTTCTTTCGGGCGGCCTCGCCGGACACGTTTACGGCGCGGAAGGCATCTGGGGCGCGGACATCGAACCCTCGGCGCCGACGAAAATGTGGGATGCCTTCAAGTGGAAATCCGCCACGCAAATGCAGTTCCTGCGGACCTTCATGTTTTCAATCGGCGCGCGCTACCGCGACCTCGAACCCGATGCGGGATACGTCGTACCCAGTCAGACCCGCGCCGAGAAAAGTTATGAAGGGTGGGCGTACGCGGCGCGCACCGAGGACCAGAAAATCTTTCTCGCCTACTTTGAAAAGAATTGCCCGCGCAGCCTGATTCGCGGCGCGAAACTTGCGAGCGTTTATCGCGCCCGCTGGTTCGATCCGCGCAACGGAACCTGGCAGGACGCGGGCAAGGGAACCGTCACTTCCGACGTCATCGGTGAGATCCACCTGCCCGATTTTCCTTCGAACATAGACTGGGGTTTGAGTCTGGTTTACCAGGGCCCGGCGCCTGAGTCCGGGCATTTTTAGGACCGGGGCCATTTGCTCGTCGCGGCCCGGTAAAATCCGGCGCGGATCGCCGAAACGCTCACGAAAGGATCGCAAACACAGGTGTGACTGCGGTCAAATTCAGATTCAGCCGGGCCGTGCACCTTGCATTTCACTCCCATTCCTTCTTTGCCTCAATGTCCGGCATGGGACCTGACGCGGAATGACCCCCGGTATCGCCGGCTGATACGAGGTTGGTCGTCACGTGCGCCTTCCTTAGGGCGTCGCCTGCACGGCACGGCGCCCCGGGCGGGCGATGGCGACCGTGATAAGGCCGAGGACGCCCCCGACGATCACCGTCCATCCAATCCAAAGCGTGGTTTGTGGAATGATCGCCATATCAAAGTATCGTTGAGCGAGCGCGAGATGTTTGAACGGTGATTCCACCGCGTCGTAATGGGTTCCCCATCCGGCGCCGCCATTGCCGCGCATGGCGAAATACATCACGATCAGCACGGGAATGCGCGCTGAGAAAGCGTAGGCGAAGAGGGTGCGGCCTAACGACGGCCATCCGAAGATAGGCAGAATGGCGGCAATCAGCATCCCTTCAAAGAATAGAAACGCGAGGGTGAGATTGTGCCGAACGAAGGTCTCACCTGCGAAGCCGCTGACCACGAAGAGCACGAGTCCAGCCAAGAGCCATCCCGTCGCGCTCTTAGCACTTCGCCAGCCGCTGCCCGCCTTCATGAGTTTCAGCGCGAACCACGGACCAAAGATGATCGGGAGCCACGTGATGCCCACAATGGCGCCTTCGCCTCCGGCCTTATTGCCAAAGAACGGCATGCCCCAGTGCTCGAGTTCGCCGGTCAGGCGCAAAAGAGTCACGGCAAGAGTGATCAGCGCCGGAATCGCGATCAATCGCCAGATCGAAACGGTTTGGTTTTCGGTCATTGGATCCTCCTGGCCTTTCGGCCCATGGTTGCCGCTCATTCTAACCTAAGCACAGCGGAAACGTATGATTTTCGAGGGCGCAATCGGCACACGATCCGTGCGCCGGCCCGCGTCCGAGGTGACGATGAACAAGCGCATATAGCCCCTCAAGCAACTCAGCCTGCACCGGCTGGAACCGCCGCAGGCGATTCGGCGACGACAAGCTCCGGAAACTCGCAGTGTACGGTCGTTCCCCTGCCGGGCTGGCTTTCGATCTTCATCGCGAAGTCTTCACCGTAAAGAACCTTGAGACGTTCGCGAACGTTCGTGATGCCGATGCCCGATTTATAAATTTCCCGCAACTTTTCAGGAGCGATCCCGACGCCGTCGTCCGAAATCTCGATCGTCACCCGGCCTTGCCGTCGCACAGCGCGCAGCGTCACGGTCCCGCCTTCGATCTTCGGCGAGATGCCGTGCCGGATCGCGTTTTCAACCAGCGGCTGGAGAATCATGCTCGGCACCATCGCGTCGAGCGCCTCCGGTTCGATGGCCTTCTGCACTTGAAGTTTATCGCGTCCGAAACGCACGATTTCGATATCGAGATAATCGGCGATGAAGTCGAGTTCCTGCCGGAGCGTGACGAAATGCGTCTGAGTTTTCAGCCGCAAGCGGAGGATGTTCGAGAGCTTGTGCAGCACGCTGCGGGCGAGATCGGGATCAATTCGAATCAGGGAGGAAACGGCGCTCAAAGTATTGAAAAGAAAATGCGGATTGATCTGGCTGATCAGCGCGTCCACGCGAGCCTGGATCAGCATCCGCTCTTTCTCTTCGAGCTTGCGCTCCATTCGAATGCCGTTCCAGACGCGCAGCGGCAGCGCCACGGCGATGGCTGTGGCCATCAGGAGCAGCAGGCTAGACCACCAGTGCGGAGGGTTGAGATAAAAGAGATTGCCGCGCGAAACCCGCCCCACCTCGATGCGCGCCATTTCGAGGGAGGCGCAAACCAGGAAGAACATCACTTGCCAATCCATCGCCGGATGCTTGAACCGCTGCTTGATCGAGCGATAGAGACTCAGGTCAATAAACGGCGAAAACTTCCACACCTCTTCCTTATTGGGACAGAGAAATCGCGCCGTGCCGGCGACCAGAGCGTAAAGGGCGGCCATCGGCAGCGCGAGAAACTCGTGCCCGAGGATGACCGCCGGGAGGCTGACCATCATGCCGGTCACAAGGCCGGGCACCATTCCTGCCACCAATCCGGCGACCACGGTGATTTCCAGGCTGAGGTCGGCGCCTTGATAGTGCGCGATCAGGCGCGTCAGCACCCCGAGGGTGAACGGGATTCCGAGGAATGCGGCAAAGAGGAGTTTCTGGCGGATCGTGCGATCCTCGATCATCAAGAGCTGCCGAAACCGACCGAATCGGCCGATGATGCTGGCCAGCGAGGCGATGACGCCCAGCTTGATCAGCACTGTGACGTAGACGATTCCGGATGAATTGATTGGATGAGGGGCCATCGGCAGCAAAACGGTTTCCGCTGAATTTATCGCGACGCGCGGCCCTGTCTACCCGGCCGCTTCCCACGCGCCTTCCGGCGATCCGCCGCCCACCAAGTTTACCACTTCCAGACGGTCTCCCGGCTCGATGCGGACGCCATCCCATTCCGAACGCGGCACGATGACGAGGTTCCGTTCGACGGCGACGCGGTCGGGCGGGAGATGCAGCGACTCGAGCAATTGCCGCAGTGTCAGCCCTTCCGCGACCTCCTTCGGGCGGCCGTTCAATTCGATAGTCATCCTTTCGATTGTATTACGGCTTGTGAGGCGTTGCGAATCCGTCGGCTGACGGATCGGTACACTTGATTTCGCCTGCCCGAATGCGTTCGATGACCTGCCGGTGCTGTTCTTTCAGCAATTCCTGGAACTTGTCGTCTGTGAAATCCGGGGATTTGACGAATTCCTCGAGCGGCGTCTTGATCTTGTGAACGAGTGCGCCTTGTACCAGCACGGCCGTCTCGATGTTCGTTCCCATCCGAGGCTCCGTCTGGATGTGGTAGACGATGCCTTCGTGCTTAATCTCCGTGTTGAATCCCGTGACCATTCAGCGCTCGCGACTGCAAAAAAGACGAGGCCCCAATCGTTTCGGGCATCTTAACGGCAACCTCCTTTTGAAGCAAGACCAAAATTCCGATTCCGCCGAACCGCCTCAGCGCGTCTGGCGGCGCCATTCGAATGCCCGACCGGCGACTGTCCGGGGCTCGCGACATTTGCGGGAGAAGAAGGGATCAATCCGGGGCGCAACAAAAATCGTCAGGCAATTTCTGAAAGAGAGATTTGTGAAAGAGCTTGACACGCTCCGACTGCGAATTTTATATTGTTCTTTGAACAGTCTGCGAAGTCCTTTTTCATAAAATGCTAAGCCCTTATATTCCAATCCTCGTTCAGGCCATCATCGTCGCCGGCTTGGGAGCGGCAATCCTGGGTGTGTCGGCACTGGTGGGCGTCAGGAAGCGATCGAGCGAGAAGCTCGCGCCTTATGAATGCGGCATCGCGCCGGTCGGGAACGCTCGAGGCCGCTTTTCGGTCAGTTTCTATCTCGTTGGGATGCTTTTCATTCTCTTTGATGTTGAGGCTGTGTTTCTTTACCCGTGGGCGGTGGTCTTCAAGAGTTTGCACTGGGCCGGTTTCATCGAGATGTTCTTATATATTCTGATCCTGCTCGCGGGCTACGTTTACGTTTGGAAAAAGGGCGCGCTCGACTGGACCCGCTGAGCGCGCGCGAGCGGCTTCAAGCATCGCCGGCATGGAGAAGCCGGCCGGCAGCGGCGCCGCGCATCGCTATGGCAATTGACCTCGACCATTTCAGCCCGCTCGAAAAGCTCCGGAGCTTTGCTCCTGATGCCGTCGAAGACGCGCAGACTTTTCGAGGTGAAGTGACCCTTTGGATTCGCGCGGCAAGTCTCATTCGAGTCTGCGAATTCCTGCGAGATGATCCCGCAACAAACTTCAAATATCTTTCCGACGTGACGGCGGTGGATCATTATCCCGTCGAGCCGCGCTTTGAAACGGTCTATCATCTCCTCTCGCTTGAGCCTTATTGCCGCCTGCGCCTGAAGGTGCGGCTCCCGGGCGAAGATCCGCGGGTCGCGTCCGCTGTTCCGGTCTGGCCGGGCGCCAACGCCTTCGAGCGCGAAGTGTTCGACCTTTTTGGGATTCGTTTTGAAGGCCATCCGAATTTGACCCGTCTGCTGCTTCCGGAAGATTGGGAAGGCCATCCGCTGCGCAAGGATTATCCGACCGAGGGGTTTCGCTAAATGCCGGTCACGCTCGAAAAAATTCCGGGTCAGGAAGAGCGGATCATCCTCAGCATGGGTCCGCAGCATCCTTCGACGCATGGAGTTTTGCGTGTGGTGCTCGCGCTCGACGGCGAAACAGTGGTCGGTTCCACTTACGACATCGGATACTTGCACACGGGCTTCGAGAAATCCTTCGAGTCGAAAACTTATTCGCAGTGCATCACCCTTACCGACCGCATGGATTATCTCGCGCCGCTCTCAAACAACCTCGGCTTCTGCCTCGCGACGGAAAAGCTACTCGAGCTTGAGATTCCTTCGCACGCGCAATACATCCGCGTTCTTTTGACCGAGCTGACGCGCATTCAGAGCCATCTCGTCTGGCTCGGCACGCACGCGATTGATATTGGCGCGATGTCCGTCTTCCTTTATTGCTTCCGCGAGCGCGAGGAAATCCTGCAGATCATTGAAATGGTGGCCGGACAGCGAATGATGACCAGCTATTTTCGCATCGGCGGCCTGGCGCTCGAGCCGCCGCTCGGCTGGCTCGATCGCGTCCGAAAGTTCGTCAAGAAATTTCCTTCCCGCCTCAACGAATATGAAGACCTTCTGACCCACAATCCCATCTGGGTCCGTCGGACACAGGGCGTCGGCACGCTTTCTGCGGAGGCCGCCCTGGCGCTCGGCCTTTCTGGCCCCTCGTTGCGAGCTTCGGGAGTCAATTGGGACATTCGCAAGGCCGAGCCTTATTCGAGCTACGAAAAATTCAAATTCGAGGTCCCCACGCGGACTGAAGGCGACGTTTACGCGCGCTACCTCGTGCGGATTGAAGAAATGCGCCAGTCGCTCGGCATCGTTCAGCAGGCGATGGACGGGCTGCCGGAGGGCCCCATCCGCACCAACGCTCCGCACATCGTTTTGCCCGAGCGCGAGAGCATGAAGACTTCGATTGAGGCCCTGATTTATCATTTCAAGATCGTGACGGAAGGTTTTCATCCGCCCGTCGGCGAAGTTTACCTTTCGATCGAGTCGCCGCGCGGCGAGCTGGGGTTCTACACGGTCAGTGACGGGTCGCCGAAACCGTTTCGCTGCCACGTTCGCGCGCCGTCGTTCGCCAATCTCCAGGCGCTCTCGAAAATGATCGAAGGCCGCCTGATTGCGGACGTCGTGGCGTGTATCGGCAGCATTGACGTCGTGCTCGGAGAAATTGACCGCTAGAAGCGGAGCTCGCGGTTCGGTCCGTGGGATTTCGGGGTCAGAAAATTGAAATGATTTCGGACGCATTGAAATCGAAATTCGATCAGGTCATCGCCCACTATCCGAGCAAGCGCTCGGCGATTGTGCCGTTGCTCGTATTCGGCCAGGATGAGATCGGGCATGTCAGCGGCGAGCTGGTGGAAGAAATCGCCCGGCGCGTTGAAGTGCGGCCCATCGAGGTGGAAGAGACGATTGGCTTTTATTCGATGCTCCATCGCCGGCCGATCGGCAAGCATAATTTCCAGGTCTGCACGAACGTCTCCTGCATGTTGCGCGGCGCGGAGGAAATCATGGCGCATTGCGAGCGCCGGCTCGGCATCGGCCACAAGCAGACGACGGCCGACGGGCTGTTTTCGCTTGAGGAAGTCGAGTGCCTCGGCGCATGCTGCGGCGCCCCGGCGATGCAGGTGAATTACGATTTCTATGAGAATCTGACGCCCGAAAAGGTGGATGCCTTGATCGCCCGGCTGAAGAAAGGCGGCGCATGAGCGATTACGAAAGCTACCTCAAAGGCTCGCCGCTCGAAGTTCAGGTGATCAGCCGCCGTTTCCGTATCCCGAATATCACTTCGATTGACGTGTTCCTCGCCCACGACGGCTATAAGGCGCTTGCCAAGGCGCTCAAGATGAAGCCTGAAGAGGTGATCAACGAAGTCAAAAACTCCGGGTTGCGCGGGCGCGGCGGCGCGGGTTTCAACACCGGAATGAAGTGGAGCTTTGTTCCTCGCCAGTCGCCAAAGCCGAAATACGTCGCCTGCAATGCCGATGAAAGCGAACCCGGAACATGCAAGGATCGTCCGCTGATGGAATACGATCCCCATCAGCTCCTCGAGGGCATTGCGATTGCCGGCTACGCCATCGGCTCGCATCAGGGTTACATCTACATTCGCGGGGAGTACCGCTATCTCATGGACATCCTCGACCGCGCCATCGCCGAGGCCTACGCCCGCGGATATCTCGGCAAAAACATTCTCGGAAGCGGCTTCGATTTTGATATCGCGACGCACACCGGCGCCGGCGCCTACGAGTGCGGCGAGGAAACCGCGCTGCTCAATTCGCTCGAAGGTTTCCGGGGCAATCCGCGCGTCAAGCCCCCTTTTCCGGCCGTTGTCGGCGTATACGGTTGCCCGACCGTGGTCAATAACGTGGAGACGCTTTCTAATGTGCCCGCCATCATCCTGAACGGCGCGGATTGGTACGCGAAGCTCGGCACGCCGAAAAACGGCGGCACGCGGCTCTTCTGCCTGAGCGGACACATCAACCGTCCCGGCGTCTACGAGCTGCCGATGGGTTTCCCGCTGCGCCGCATGATTGAAGAAGTCGGGGGCGGAATCCCGGGCGGCAAAAAGCTCAAAGCTGTGATTCCGGGCGGGAGTTCCTGCCCCGTGCTTACGGCGGATGAAATTGACGTGGCCATGGATTTTGATTCCGTCGCCAAGATCGGTTCGATGCTGGGTTCGGGCGGCGTTGTGATGATTGATGAAGATACCTGCATGGTCAAGATGGCGCTGCGCATCATGAAGTTTTACGCGCACGAATCCTGCGGGTGGTGCATTCCGTGCCGCGAAGGCACTTCCTGGCTCGAAGCGCTTCTGGAACGCTTCCATTCGGGCGCGGGCCTTGCGACGGACGCCGATACGGCGCTCGATGTGTCGTACAATATGCTGGGCAAAACGCTCTGCCCGCTCGGCGACGCCGCCGCGCTGCCGACCATCAGCATCGTGAAGAAATTCCGCGGCGAGTTTGAAGAGCATTTGAAGCTGGGCGCTTGCCCGTACGAGCGCAAAGCCGTCGCGGTTGCCTGAGGCTGCGCGACATTTTCGGGGAAGCAAGAATTATGCCTGAAACGATGACGACCGCCGCTCCTTCCGCCGTCACGCTGACGATTGACGGCAAGACTGTCACCGCGCCTCCCGGCACGCTGCTCATCGAAGCGGCGAAGCAAGCGGGCATTGAAGTTCCCTCGTTCTGTTATTACCCGGGCATGGCGCTCCAGGGCGCTTGCCGCATGTGCCTCGTTTCCATTGAGAAGATGGGCAAGCTGCAGACGGCCTGCACGACGACCGTCGCCCCCGGCATGGTCGTGCACACCGAAAATGACGAGGTGCGCAACGCCCGCAAGGCGATGCTCGAATTTCTGCTCACCAATCATCCCCTCGATTGCCCCGTCTGCGACAAAGGCGGCGAGTGCGAGCTTCAGGACGCCGTCTTCCGCTACGGCGCCGCAGAGACCCGCTTCATGGAATCGAAGCTGCACCATGAAGAGAAGCAGTTCTCAAAGCTCATCTATTACGACTGGCCACGCTGCATTCTCTGCTACCGCTGCGTCCGCGTGTGCGACGAGATCATGGATGTGAACGCCTACGGCGTCGCCTTCCGCGCGGCGCACAGCGAGATCATTCCCAATCGAGGCGAGAAGCTCGAATGCGAAGAGTGCGGCATGTGCGTTGACATCTGCCCGGTCGGCGCGCTCACCAGCGGAACCTACCGCTACAAGACGCGCCCCTGGGAAATGAATTACACGGGAACGGTTTGCAACCACTGCGGCGACGGCTGCAAGACGACGCTTTCCATCCGCAACAATGAAATCATCCGCGCGAACAACCGCGATCATTCGGGCATCAACGGCGAGTTTCTGTGTGTCAAGGGCCGCTTCGGATGGGACTTCGTTAACAGCCAGGAGCGGTTGCTCGAGCCGCGCGTGCGCCGCAACGGCAGCCAGGCGCCGGCGAGTTGGGATGATGCGCTCGGGCTCGCCGTCGAGCGGTTGAAAGCCGTCATCAAGGAACACGGCCGCGACGCAGTGGCCGTCATCGGCTCAAACCGCACGTCGAACGAAGAAAATTATCTGCTGCAGCGCCTTGCCCGGTCGGTGCTCGGCACGAACAACATTGACCATCACCGCACCGCCGACTACGCATCGCTCGTGGGCGCGCTGACGGCCGCGGGGGCAAAGGACCGCCATGCGACGATGGCGGAGATTGCATCGGCAAACA
Source organism: Acidobacteriota bacterium (assembly GCA_021828285.1). Lineage (GTDB taxonomy): Bacteria > Acidobacteriota > Terriglobia > UBA7540 > UBA7540 > JAKASG01. Next base: position 22,261 of record JAKASG010000011.1, read on the forward strand.
GTATTCTTCTCATCGGAAACGATCCGACGCAGCAGCATCCGCTCGTGGCGCTTCAGATTCGAGAAGCCGTCCGCCAGCACGGCGCGCATCTCTACGTCATCAACCGCAACCGAATTAAGCTCGCCGAGCGGCAAGCCGCCGTCTTCGCCGAGGTCAAGAATGAAACCGAAGCGCTGGCGAGCCTTATCGGGGATTCTCCCTCGGGCGAGCTTGCGGCGCTCCGCGAGAAGCTCCAGGCGGAATCGGACACGGTCGTCATCTTTGGAAGCGAAATTCAGGGCCGGGACGTTCAGCGGCTCGTCCGCTGGGCGCTCGCGCTCCCGGGGCGCACGCGCTTTGTCGCGCTCGGCGACTACGCCAACTCACGCGGCGCGGCGGATATGGGACTGTTGCCGAACACGCTGCCCGGTTACTCGCCGGTTTCGGACGTGGCGGCCTCCGCCCGCTTTGAATCCGTTTGGGGCGGTTCGATCCCTTCAAAGCCCGGGCGCAATATCCGAGAAATCATTGTGGACATTGACTCCGGAGCCATCAAAGCTTTGCTGGTTTTCGGATCGAATCCCGCCAAGACTTTTGGCGTAAGCAAGGAAACGCTGGCCAAACTCAGCCTGCTTTTCGTGGCGGATTTGTTCCCCACGGAAACGGCCGCGATGGCCGACGTCGTCGTTCCGGCGGCGAGTTTCGCAGAGAAGTCCGGGACGGTGACGAACCTTTGCGGGGAAGTCCAGGCGCTGCGGAAAACCATGCGCAAGGCGGGAACGCGCAGCGATTTTGAAATTCTTCTCGCACTCGCGCGGCTCCTCGGCGCGGCGTGGCCTTACCGCACGCCGGATGACGTCCTGAGGGAGATTGTCGAGCGCGTGCCGGGTTACAGTATCGCGCTGCCTCACTTGCTTGTCGGCGGCGCGGTTCCGACCCGGCCTGAAGGCGCACCGCTCGCGCTTGAGCGCGCGGACCTGGTCTTTTCTTCGGGCGATTCGCTTTTTACCTCCGGCTCGGTCAGCCGCTTCAGTTGGGCGCTCAACGCTCCCGAAGAAGCGCGCCGCCCGCGTGGACACATTTTCTAAATGAACCGATGGCTCAATTTGCTGAAGCGCATTTCTTTCTGATCGAGTCGGTGGTCAAGATCATCGTGGTGCTTTTTGTTCTCCTCACCGCGGTGGCCTATGTTGTCTGGCTCGAACGCAAGGTCGTCGCGCGCATCCAGTCGCGCTGGGGACCTTACTGGGTCGGCCCGCACGGATTGCTCCAGCCGTTGGCCGACGGCCTGAAGTTCCTTTTCAAAGAAGACATCGTCGTCCAGGATGCGGACAAGGTGATCTATTGGATGGCTCCTTTCCTCGCCTTCACCCTGGCCTTTCTCTCGATTGCCGTCATTCCGTTTGGAGGAAGCTTCCAGCTCTTCGGCCACACCATCCAACTGCAGATTACCGATCTGAATGTCGGCCTGCTGTACGTTTTCGCCGTCACTTCACTCGGCGTTTACTCGATCGCCCTTGCCGGATGGTCCGCGAACAGCAAATACCCTCTCTTTGGCGGGCTGCGCTCTTCGGCGCAAATGATCAGCTACGAGCTTTCGCTCGGCCTCGGCGTCGTCGGCGTGCTGATGATTTCCGGCACCCTGAGCCTGCGCGGCGTGGTCACACCCCAGGTCGGCTTCTGGCACATCGCGGGCATCCCATTTCTTCCGCGCTGGAACGTTTTCCGCCAACCGCTCGGCTTCCTGGTCTATTTCATCGCGGCCATTGCCGAAACCAATCGCATTCCTTTCGATTTGCCCGAAGGCGAAACGGAGCTGGTCGGCGGCTTTCACACCGAGTATTCGAGCTTCAAGTTCGCCATGTTTTTCATCGCGGAGTACGCCAACATGGTGACGGTCTCTTGCCTCGCCACGCTCCTTTTTTTCGGAGGATGGCTCGGGCCGCTTTTCGGCCCCTACTGGCTGCGTGTGATTTTGCCGGTCATCTGGTTTTGCCTTAAAGTATTCTGTTTTCTCTTTTTCTATATCTGGATGCGCGGCACTTTGCCTCGCTTCCGATACGATCAATTGATGGCCTTCGGTTGGAAGGTGCTGCTGCCGCTGGGCTTTCTCAACGTTTTGGGAACGAGCTTCGTCATCGCCTGGCTGCATAGTTAGAAGTAGATATGGCGGCGCAGCTCCGCGGCTTTGCGCGAGTGCGGATTCGCGCGAGCCTTGAAAAGGGAAGCCTCGCGCGCAGGAGAGCCGGCGCGAGCGAACGTCAAGGCCGTCTCAGAGGTACTGTGAACGAACAACGCTCATGGCGATACTTTTCTATATCTTCGCTGCGGTAGCCGTCATTGCCGGGCTGAACGTGGTTCTGCAGCGGAGGCCTGTCTATAGCGCCTTGTGGCTGATTGTGGTGCTTTGCGCGCTTGCGGTCGAGTATCTGCTGCTCGGCGCGGTGTTCATGGCGTTCATTCAAATCATCGTTTACGCCGGCGCCATCATGGTCTTGTTCGTTCTGGTGATTATGCTGCTCAACGCGCATCACGAAGAGCCGACGCACGGCAGCCAGTTCGCGCAGTGGCTGGGCGCGCCGCTGGTCGTGGCTTTGCTGGTCGAGATCGGCGTGGCGGTGTGGTCCTGGCCTGGCGCGGCGCACGTCAATCCGCCGCCCTTGCGAGCGGGACCGAAGTCCGTGGGCGATCTCTTGTTTCATCAATACGTGTTGCCTTTTGAAGTCACTTCGGCGCTGATTCTGGTTGCGATTCTGGGCGCCGTGGTGCTCGCGCGAAAGGAAAGCTGACCGATGGTGCCGCTTTCATACTATCTGGCGCTGAGCGCGGTCCTTTTCATCCTCGGGACGGCGGGCTTTGCTCTTCGCCGCAACATTATCACGATCTTTATGTGCATTGAGCTCATGCTGAACGCCGTGAATCTTGCCCTGATCGCTTTTTCCCGGTTCTTATCGGACCTCGGCGGTCAACTATTTGTCTTTTTCGTCATCGTCGTGGCGGCGGCGGAAGCGACCGTCGGTTTGGCGATTATTATCGCGCTCTATCGCAATCACGAATCGCTGAGCGTGGATAAGCTCGACTCGATGAAGCTCTAAGCAGGTGCTGCGCGACCCGGTTGGTCGTCCTTTGCGTTGGGTGGAAGGCCGGCTCGCTTGCGAAGCGCCCGGCAGTGAACGCTTGATTCCCGTCCCTCAGGCGGGAAACGAGCGTGAAGGTAAGGCGGATTAATGAAAGACATTCTTCTGCTCATGTTGTTTCCGCCGCTCGCCGGCGCGTTCTTGAACGGCGTTTTCGGACGGCGTTATCCGAAGGCGCTGGTTTCGGCGATCGCGTGCGGCGCGTCCGGCCTCGCGGCGCTTTTTGCGCTGATCGGCGCGTGGAACTATACGCGCTTTTGGTCGCCGGCGGCGCTTCCTCTTCGAATCGGAACATGGATTCGAGCCGGCGCGTTTCGAGCTGATTTCGCGCTCTACTACGACCGGTTGACGCTCGTGATGACGTGCATCGTCACCGTCGTCGCTTTCCTGATTCATCTTTACTCGCGCGGTTACATGGAGCATGAAGAGGGCTATTACCGCTTTTTCTCTTACATGAATCTTTTTCTCTTCATGATGCTCGTGCTGGTGACCGCGGGCAACTATCCCTTGATGTTCGTCGGCTGGGAAGGCGTGGGATTGTGCTCGTACTTGCTGATCGGATTTTACTTCCCCAAGAAATCAGCGTCGGACGCCGGCAAGAAAGCCTTCATCGTCACGAGGATCGGCGACGCGGGATTCACCGTTGGCGTGGCGCTGATGTTCTGGACGTTCGGGACGGTGAGCTTCCATTCGCTCTTCCCGAAAGTGGCGCTCATGCCCGCCGGATGGGACTCGAACGCGCTTACGGCGATCTGCTTGCTGCTGTTTCTCGGCGCGGTCGGGAAGTCCGCGCAGTTGCCCCTCTACGTCTGGCTACCCGATGCAATGGAAGGCCCCACGCCCGTGAGCGCCCTCATCCACGCGGCGACGATGGTGACGGCGGGCGTTTACATGGTTGCCCGGTCGAACGTTCTTTATGCCCACGCGCCCATAGCGCTTGAGACGGTGGCGATTGTCGGCTGCATCACCGCCTTCTTCGCCGCGACCATTGCGATTTGTCAGAACGATTTGAAGCGCCTGCTGGCTTATTCCACCATCAGCCAGCTCGGTTACATGTTTCTCGGCTGCGGCGCGGGACTCTTCGCCACCGGCATTTTCCATTTGATGACGCACGCTTTCTTCAAATCGCTATTGTTCCTGGCTGCCGGCAGCGTGATGCACGCGATGAGCGGCGAGCTGGACATGCGCAAGATGGGCGGCTTGCGGCATAAAATGCCCGTGACGTACTGGACGTTTTTCGCGGCGACGCTGGCGATCTGCGGCATCCCCGGCTTTTCCGGATTCTTCAGCAAGGATGAAATCCTTGCGGCCGCGTATAACGGGCCGCTGGGCGGGCCGTGGCTCTACTGGCTCGGAACCATTACGGCGGGACTGACGGCTTTTTACATGTTTCGCGCGTTGTTCATGACGTTTCACGGCCCGTCGCGCGTGCCTGAGGATCTCGCGCACCACGTCCATGAGAGCGGCTCGAAGATGACAGGTCCGCTCATCGTTCTCGCCATTCTTTCGGTCATTGGCGGCTACGTGAGCATTCCTTCGGCGCTCGGAGGAAGCGAACGCTTTGACGGCTATCTCGCACCCGTGTTCTTTTCTTCGGAACACTTTTTGCGGACGACTGCGGCTCATGCGCCGAGCGGCGGATGGAGCGGCTTGACGCTGATGGGCTTTTCACTCGCCTTCGCGCTGGGCGGCGTTTTCGCCGCCTATTGGCTCTATCTCAAGTCGCCTGAACTGCCTGCGCGGATCGCCGAGCGCTTTGCGGCGCCCTATCGCCTGCTCGTCAACAAATATTACGTGGACCAGTTTTACAACTGGCTGATCGTTCGTCCCATCCGCGTGTGCTCGGAATCGTTTCTTTGGAAGCGTGTGGACGCGGGCGCGATTGACGGCGGCATGGTAGAAGGCTCCGGTGCAGTGACCGTTGCCCTCGGTGGCATCCTGCGCAGGATTTACTCGGGCAATCTGCGGAGTTACGCCACCTGGGTGCTGCTCGGCGCCGTGATGTGGATCGGATACATTTTGGTGATGCGGTAGAGAAACGCGCTTCGATATGAACTTTTTGATGCGAGACAGCCTGACGATTCTGATCTTTCTGCCGCTGGCGGGCGTGGTGGCGATGGGATTCACTTCGCGCAAAGCGGAGCGGGCCATCCGCTGGACGTCGCTCATCTTTTCACTCGCCGAGTTCGCCTTCGCCCTGCTCCTCTTCTTCAAGTTCAGCCCCGATCAGCCGGGCATGCAATTCCCGGAACACATCCCCTGGATTACTTCGCCGCTGATTTCTTACCACATCGGCGTGGACGGCCTCAGTTTGCTCCTCGTGTTGCTGACCGCGTTCCTCACGCCTGTCGCCATCCTTGCCTCGTGGACTTCCATCAACGACCGCGTCAAGGAATTCTTCATGGTATTGCTCGCGCTCGAGTGCGGGATGATCGGCGTCTTCGTTTCGCTCGATCTCTTCCTGTTCTTCATTTTCTGGGAAGCGATGCTCATCCCGATGTATTTCCTGATCGGCGTATGGGGGCACGGACGAAAAGTCTACGCCGCAGTCAAATTCATCCTCTACACGATGGTGGGCTCGGCGCTGATGCTCGTCGCCATACTCTACCTTTATCATGTGACCGGGACGTTCGATCTCACCGTCATTCTGCGTGACTTCCAGGGCGGCTCGAAAGCATTGAGTGGGACGGCGCAAGTGTGGCTGTTTCTCGCCTTCTTCCTCGCCTTCGCCATCAAGGTGCCCATTTTCCCCCTGCATACGTGGCTCCCGGACGCGCACACGGAAGCGCCCACGGCCGGCTCGATCATTCTCGCGGGCGTTCTCCTGAAGATGGGAACATACGGTCTTCTGCGATTCTGCTTGCCGCTGTTTCCGCAGGCGGCGCGGCACTTCGCTCCGTTCATCAGCGTGCTCGCGCTCATCGGAATCGTTTATGGCGCGCTCGTCTCGATGGTGCAGCCCGATCTGAAGCGGCTGGTGGCCTATTCTTCCGTCGCGCACATGGGCTTTGTCGTGCTCGGAATCTTCACCCTGAATTTGATTGGCACGGAAGGCGCGATCTACCAGATGCTGAACCACGGCGTGTCCACGGGCGCGTTGTTCCTGCTCGTCGGGATGCTTTACGACCGCCGGCATACCCGGCTCATCGGTGATTTTGGCGGGCTCGCGAATTCGATCCCGGCGTTTTCGACTTTTTTTGTCATCGTCGCGCTTTCTTCGATGGGCCTTCCCCTGCTCAACGGTTTCGTGGGCGAGTTCCTGATTATTTTGGGGGCGTTTCACGCCAATGCGGTTTACGGAGCGATTGCCGCGTCGGGCGTGATCCTGGCGGCCGTTTACTTACTGTGGATGGTGCAGCGCGTTTTCTACGGTAACGTGACCGACGAACGCAATCGAGGCCTTCGAGATTGCTCCGGGCGCGAGCGGTTTCTGCTCGCCGTGATCGTCGCGGTGATTGTGTTTATGGGCGTCTACCCGAAACCGTTTCTGCGCCGGATGGATTGGGCCGCGCAGACGGTCGTTCGGACGGTTCATCCAAGCCTGCCGCCGCATGCTTTGCGCCGGGCTGCGCATCATCCGCTGGAGGTCAAGCGATGACCGGGGACATCATCCGCCTGTTTCCCGAAATCGTGCTCGGGGTTTCGGGCATTCTGGTGATCCTCTTCGCTCCGTTCGTTCCGCCGCGACGGCAATCGCTTCTCGGCTGGTTCGCGCTGTTCGGCGTCGTGGCGGCGGGAGCTGCGGACGCATTGACGGCGCGCGACCCGGGGCTCGCTTTCGGCGGTTCGGTCTCAGCCGATTCGTTCAGCGTTTATTTCATCGCCTTGTTCCTGCTGGTTGCCGGCGTGACGATCCTCGGCTCCATCCATTATCTCGAACGCGAGAATTTACCCGCGGGCGAATTCTACGCGCTCATTCTTCTCGCTACTCTCGGCATGGCGCTGATGGCCGCAGGACTCGACCTGGTTCTGGTTTTCCTCGGCCTTGAACTTTCTTCGCTTTCGACGTACATCCTCGCGGGTTATCGCCGGCACGACAAGCGATCGAATGAAGCGTCGCTCAAATATTTTCTTCTCGGCTCTTTCGCCACCGCCTTTTTCCTTTACGGCATTGCATTCGTTTACGGCCTTTCGGGAACCACGAACCTCATGACGCTCGCGCGCCGCGTCGGAGCCGCCGGCGGCCCTAACCGTACGTTCGCAGCCGTCGCGCTTCTTCTGATTTTCGTCGGCCTGGGCTTCAAGGTTTCGGCCGCGCCTTTCCAGATCTGGACGCCCGATGTCTATCAAGGCGCGCCTGCGCCGGTCGTTGCATTCCTTTCCGTCGGGCCGAAAGCCGCCGCCTTCGCGGTCCTATTGCGCGTCTTCTTCGGGCCGCTTTCAGAAGGCAGCCACATGGCCTTCTGGCTTTTGTGGCTCTCGGCGATTCTGACGATGTGCCTCGGCAATCTCGCCGCGATCTGGCAATCGAACGTCAAGCGCCTCCTGGCTTACTCCGCCATCGCACAAGCGGGGTACATCCTTGTCGGCTTCGCGGCAGGAAGCGCGGACGGCCGCAGCGCTGTTTCGTTTTATCTCGTCACCTACGCCCTGATGAATACGGGCGCGTTCCTTTTGGTGGCGCAATTAGCGGGCGGGGGCGAAGGCCGCACGGAGATCGACGACTACAAGGGCCTTGCCCGCGAGTGTCCGGGAAAAGCCGCCGTGCTGAGCGTCCTGCTCCTCTCGCTCTCCGGAATTCCGACGACTGCGGGCTTCCTCGGTAAGTTTTATTTATTCCGGGCCGCCGTGGACTCGCACCTCATCGCGTTGACGATCATCGCGGTTCTCAACAGCGTGGTTTCCGTCTATTATTACTTCCGGCTCATCGTGGTGATGTACATGGAGGAGGGTCCGGCCGCCGTCTCAACGGCGCGTCTGCCGGGCTCACTTTGGGCGGCGCTCGCCGTTTCTGTCGCCGGCATTTTCTATCTTGGAATCTTCCCGAGCGCCTTCCTCGAGTTCGCGCGGCTTACCTCGAATCTTTTGCCTCACTGACTCCTTGACTTTCAAAGCGCCCGGCTCGCGCTGTGGGCAAAAAGTCTTTGAGCGGCGCCTGTCTGCCTGAACGGCTCAAATAAATTGTCAGCAGCATCGCGAAAGCGCTAGCCAGCGCGAACTTCGCGGCGGCGGGAATCATGGGAGAAGGCGAAATAAAAGCCTCCGTAGTTCCTGCGATGACGAGCAAGGGAATGATTCCCAGGATCAACCGCGAAGCCTTGCCGCCGTAAAGCACCAGGGAATCACGGCGCGCGAGATTCCCCGGAAAAAGCAGCCCGCGCCCGAGCAGCAATCCCGCCGCGCCCGCAATCATCACCGACGGCAACTCGAGGACGCCGTGCGGCGCAACGAATGACCAGAGCTTCCCGTTCATTCCCGCCTGCCAGCAGGCCGCGGAAATCACGCCCATGAGCAATCCGTTGAACATGAGCATATAAATCGTTCCAAGGCCTCCCGTAATACCCAGCGCAAAAGTCGAGAAGGCGACGGTCAGGTTATTGGTCATGATGCCGCTTGCGGCCAGCGGCTTCATCGCCAAAACGGATTGCGTCCACATTTTCCGCTGGTCAATCGTTTCAGTCATTCGCGGTCCGAGGAAATATCGCTGGAATGAGGGATCTCCGAGACAGGCGAGGAAGCCGATGAGCGCGCCGGCAACGAAAAGCGCGGCCGAGAGCGCCGTGTAATCAATCGTCGAGCGGAAAGTTTCCGGAAAAACGCGCTCATAGAAGTCGCGGATGCCGCCGCGCGAACGGCGCTCGCCCATATAAATCAGGTTGTGGGCGCGGCCGAGAAGCTGGTTCAGATATTCAGCGAGCCGCGCGCTCGCCGGGTCCTCTCGAACCGTGGCCAGGTCGGCAGCGACCTGGCGGTACAATAAAGCCAGCTCCTGCAGGTCGCGGAAGGGAAGCGCGCTAAATCCTCGCCCCGTCGCCTGGTTGATGATATTCTCCAAGCGAGTCCAGTAAGGTTTCCGTTTTTCAAGCCAGCGAGCGCGAATCATGACGGCTGAACCGCAGGACAAGCTTACCATTGAAACGCCGGAACTCATTCCGCTCGAATATCCGCTCGCCGGCATCGGAAGCCGCTTTCTCGCTGTTGCGGTGGATTACCTGATCCAGGGAATTGCCGGACTCGTTCTCGTGGTCGCAAGTGAGACCGCTTCGCCGATCGTGAAGCCTGCGCTGCATCGCTCCGGAATGTGGTTCTTTGCCATCCTCGCGATTGTTTCCTTCCTGATTCAATTCGGGTACTTTGCGGGATTCGAAGCCTGGTGGAACGGCCAGACGCCCGGCAAGCGGTACTTCCACCTGCGGGTCATCAAGGATTCCGGCCGTCCCATCTCCGCCTACGATTCCGTCGCGAGGAATTTCCTTCGCATTGTGGATATCGTGCCGGGAATTTATGGCGTCGGCGTCATTTCCATGCTCTTCAGCTCGAAGAACAAACGCATTGGAGATTACGTTGCGGGCACGGTGGTGGTCCATGAGCGGCCGCTCGCAACGGAGGCGAAAATTGGAGGCGCTTTCAATCCCATGGCTGCCGTTGTTGCTCCCGAAGTTCCGCTGGTCGCTCCGGAAGAGTTCCAGTTGATTGAAGCGTTTCTGCTGCGGCGCGAGCAGCTCGCTCCCGCAGTGCGCGCGCAGCTTGCCCGCCGCATTGCCTTGCGCGTGGCGGCGCGGATGAAGATCCCGCCAGAAGCTGATTCGGAATCCATGATCGAGAAGCTCGCCCGCGACTACCGCGAGCGCGGAGGGTTCGGGAAGGTTTGAAGCGCCTTCGAGTGGTGGCTTTCTCGTGATTTTGGCGTTGGCGCACGCTTCCTTTTCGATTAAGATAGCCCTTCTTCCGAAAGCTGCCTTCCGTTCGGCGGCGATTTGCCTCATAGGAGAAATTGTCCATGCGATTAAAACTTTCGTTTGTCCTTGCATTGTTCTTTTCCGCAGTTGTTATGGCGCAATCGCCGTCTGTAATCCGCCGAGCCGGGCCGCCGATGCGCTCGACGATGACCCTCCCCGCATATCGCAATCCGCAATTGCCCATTCAGGACCGCGTGGCGGATTTGCTCGGCCGAATGATGCTAAAGCAAAAAGTTGAGCAGTTGTATCCAACCATGCCGAAGGGGCTGATTGATCCGACCGGAACGTTCCAGAGCAGGGACGTGGCGCGGTATTACTCGCTGCTCAACAGCATGCGGCATCCGCTCAGCCCGCGAAAGGCCGCGATCCTGCGGAACGCGATCGAGCGATATCAGATTGAAAAAACGCCCTTGGGCATCCCGATCATTTTCTATGGTGAAGCCTTGCACGGCTCGATGCAGTACGGCGCGACAATGTTCCCGATGCCCATCGGCCTCGCAAGCACGTGGGATCCGAAATTGCTCGTGAAAGCCTACACGATCGCGGGCGATGAGGCTTCCGCGACCGGCATCAAGCAGGTTTTCGCTCCGGACCTCGACCTCGGGCGCGACCCGCGATGGGGACGGACGGAAGAGACCTTTGGCGAAGATCCTTTTCTGGTCCGGGCGATGGGGCTCGCGGAAATTCGCGGGCTGCAGGGGTGGCACTTTTACATCGGCCCGCATCACGTTCTCGCCACTGCCAAGCACTTCACGGCGCATGGAGAGCCCGAGGGCGGAACGAACACGGCGCCCGTGAACGTCGCGGTGCGCAGCTTGTGGGAGAACTTCCTCGTTCCGTTCCAGGCCGCGGTTGAAGAAGGCCACGTGGGAAGCATCATGGCGTCCTATAACGAGATCAACGGAGTTCCGGACCACATCAATCGCTGGCTGCTGACCGACGTGCTCAGGCGCGATTGGGGCTTCAACGGCTACATCACGAGCGACGGAGGCGGCTTGGAAATGCTCGTGGATCGCCATCACTCCGCGGCTAATTTTGCGGATGCGGCGCGCCTGGCGCTTCATGCCGGCGTCGAATTCGATCTCTCAAATGGCGCGGTCTATCGCACGCTTTTCGAACAAGTAAAAGAAGGGAGAATCTCCGAGGCGCAAATCAACCGCGCTGCCGGTGACATCCTGGCGGCCAAATTCCGTCTGGGGTTGTTTGACCATCCTTACGTGAACGTGAACGCCGCGGCGCACGCTCTCAATACTCCTGCGCATCAGAAGGTCGCGCTCCAGACGGCGCTTGAGGAAATGGTTCTGCTGAAAAATCAGAATGATCTCTTGCCGCTCGACCTCAGCAAATACAAGACGATTGCCGTCATCGGGCCGGATGCCGCGCAGGTTCATCTCGGCGGATATTCCCGCCAGCCTTTTCATGAAGTGAGCGTGCTTCAGGGGATTCGCAATTACGTGGGCGACCGCGCCCGCGTCGTTTACAGTGAAGGCTGCAAAATCACCACCGACGTGAACGCGCAGACTCCTGGCTGGCTCGCCTGGTATAACAACGGAATCAACTTGCCCAACCCGGCCGAGCAGAAAAAAGAGATTGCCGCGGCCGTCGAAGTCGCGCGCCAATCGGACGTCGTCATCCTGGTCTTCGGCGAAAACGAGTCGATCGATCGCGAGGCCTGGAGTTTCCAGCACTTGGGCGACCGCGACCATCTCTCGCTCTTCGGCGACCAAGGGAAGCTCGTGCGCGCCATGGTCGCGACCGGCAAGCCCGTTGTCGTCGTCCTGATCAACGGCCGGCCGATCTCGATCAACTACACCAAGAAGCACGTTCCCGCCATCTTGGAAGCATGGTATCCCGGCCAGGAAGGTGGAACGGCGGTTGCGGACGTCCTCTTCGGCTCATACAATCCCGGAGGCAAGTTGCCCATCACGTTCCCGCACACCGTCGGCGATCTGCCTGACTTCTATAACCATAAGCCGAGTGCGATCATCCCGTGGATCGGCACCAGCCGTAAACCGCTCTTTCCGTTTGGGTACGGATTGAGCTACACAACCTTCAAATTCAGCAACCTCCGAATGGATGATCCCTATGCGAAACCGGGACCGGAGAATCCTGCGCCCAAGCCCATTACGGTCAGTGGCGAATATGACGGCGTGTCGCACAGCAAGACGGGGCACAGTCGCGCAGTTACGCTCGATTTGACCAACAAAAACGGCGTGATTGGCGGAATGGCCAGCAGCCCTGCCGGCGACGTTCCCATCCAGTCCGGCAGCTTGCAGGGTGACAAACTCCAAATGTCCATGAACGTTTATGGGCCCTACATGATGCACGTGAATGGGACGCTCGAAAATGGCGTGCTCAAAGCCGATTACAACATCACGGGACTGGATAACAAAGTGCTCGATAGCGGAACGCTCGACGCCAGAAAGGCGCCGGGTCCGGCTCTCACCATCGGCACGGAGGGTGAAGCCGTCGTGCATGTGGATGTCACGAACACCGGTTCGCGCGCGGGTGACGCCGTCGCTGAGCTTTACATTCACGAGCGGGTCAGCGAAGTCACGCAACCCGTGGAAGAGCTGCGCAAGTTCGAGCGCGTCAGCCTCCAGCCCGGCCAGACTCGCACGCTCGCCTTCACTCTCCGGCCAAGTGATTTGGCGCAGTGGGACATCAACATGCACTTCAAGGTTGAGCCGGGAATATACGACGTGATGGTGGGCGGCAGCTCGGACGAGACCATCAGCGTGCCGCTCGAAGTCGTGCAACGGTAAGGAAACTCGGGTCCGGGAACTGCCTCAGCCTTCGCGAATTCCCCCGCGCGCGACGTGCGGCTGAGGATTCCCTGGCTCGTTGTGGCGCAGCCAAGGTTGGCCCGCCGTGCAGTTGCCAACCGCGATCGCGGGAAAATTTAAGGCGCGATGCCGGGCTTTCGTGGATATCGCGCCTCAACGGCTGTGCGCATCCCGCCTCGCGTCGTGAATTCGCCCCTTACGATTGCCCACTTCGGCCGGCATGCTCGCGCCACATCGTCGAGAATCCGGTTGACGGCGTTCTCGTAAAAGATGCCCAGGTTTCTGTAAGCGAGGATATAGTATTTCAGCGACTTCAACTCCACACAGGACTTGTCCGGAAGATAGTGAATGGTAATTGTGCCGAAGTCCGGCAAACCGGTGCGCGGACAAATGGATGTGTACTCGGGAATCGTGATCGTGATTTCGTATCCGCCGTACTGATTCTCCCACGTTTCAATGGCCGGCAGTTCTGAGGTTTTTCCCGTGCGAGCATGAAATGTCGTGTATTCAGATTTCTTCCGTCGCGTGGCCATATTAGTTCCTCTCCCAAACACAATAGGATAACCTGCGGCGGCCTCAAATGGTCAGAGAATGATAAGGCCTTCGTGCCGCCGGAGATTACGGCCAACTTGTAGGTTTAAGCATGCAAAGTGACAATAAATTTAAGCCGATAAGCCATTTATTTTCAACGATAAAATAAAATAGTTGACAATGCTGCACTAAACTTTTATTATGTGCATCTGACTATATGTAGGCTGGATATTTTCGGGTTGAATCGCGGCGTCGGCGTGATGCCGCAATAAGGGCAAGCTTGCACTCAAATTCTGGAGGAATTTTAACATGGGAAAACTCATCGGAATCGATTTGGGGACGACAAACTCTGTTGTCGCCGTGATGGAGGGCGGAGAGCCTGTGGTCATCGCCAATCCTGAAGGCGCGCGCACGACGCCCTCGGTCGTTGGATTTACGAAGACGGGCGAGCGATTGGTGGGGCAGGTGGCGAAGCGGCAGGCGATCACGAACCCGGAAAACACGGTCTACTCGATCAAGCGTTTCATGGGGCGGCGCTTCAATGAAGTGCAGGCGGAAATCAAGATGGTGCCGTACAAGGTGTTGAGCGCTTCGAACGGGGACGTGCGCGTGATGGCGCAGGGGAAGGAATACTCTCCGCCGGAAATTTCCGCGATGATCCTGCAAAAAATGAAGGATGCCGCGGAACAATATCTGGGCGAGAAGGTGACGCAGGCGGTGATCACAGTTCCGGCTTACTTCAATGACAGCCAGCGGCAGGCGACGAAGGACGCGGGGAAGATCGCGGGGCTCGAAGTCCTGCGCATCGTCAACGAGCCAACGGCGGCGGCGCTCGCCTACGGCCTCGACAAGAAGAGGGACGAGACGATCGCTGTTTATGACTTTGGGGGGGGGACTTTCGACATCTCGATTCTCGAAGTAGGCGAAGGGGTGGTCGAGGTGAAATCCACGAACGGAGATACGCACCTCGGCGGCGACGACATTGACAAACGGGTGATGGACTGGGTGGTCGAGGAATTTCGAAAGGAGGAAGGCGTTGATCTCTCGAAAGACCGGATGGCGTTGCAGCGGCTGAAGGACGCGGCCGAGAAAGCGAAGATGGAGCTTTCGACCGTGATGGAGACGGAAATCAACCTGCCGTTCATCACTGCGGACGCTTCGGGGCCGAAGCACCTGGTCAAGAAGCTGACGCGCTCGCGTTTCGAACAGATGTGCGAAGACATTTTCCAGAGGTCGGTGGGGCCGGTGAAGCAGGCGCTGAAGGACGCCGGGCTCGGACCGGAGAAAATTCAGGAAGTGGTGCTCGTCGGCGGCTCGACGCGGGTTCCGCGGATTCAGCAGATTGTGAAAGACCTGTTCGGAGGGAAAGAGCCTCACAAGGGCGTGAATCCGGATGAAGTGGTTGCGGTGGGCGCGGCGGTGCAGGCGGGCGTGCTGGGCGGCGAGGTGAAGGACCTGCTGCTGCTCGACGTGACGCCGCTCACGCTCGGCGTCGAAACGCTGGGCGGAGTGATGACGGCGCTCATCCCGCGCAACACGACGATTCCGACGCGCAAATCGGAAGTCTTTTCCACGGCGGCGGACAACCAGACTTCGGTCGAAATCCATGTGCTGCAGGGCGAGCGGCCGATGGCGAAGGACAACCGCACGCTCGGCAAATTCCATCTGGTCGGGATTCCCTCGGCGCCGCGCGGGCTGCCGCAGATCGAAGTGACGTTCGACATTGACGCAAACGGCATCCTGAACGTCGCCGCAAAAGACCGCGGGACGGGGCAGGAGCAAAAAATCACCATCACGTCTTCCTCGGGCTTGAGCAAGGAAGAAGTCGAGAAGATGACGAAGGAAGCTGATCTCCACGCCGATGAAGACCGCCAGCGCAAGGACGAAATCGAGGTGAAGAATCGCGCGGATGCGATGATCTACTCGACGGAAAAGCTCCTGAACGAACAGCGGAGCAAAGTGAGCGAAGCGGACGCGAAAAACATCGAGGCGGCGATCGAAGACGCGAAGAAAGCGGTGGCGGAAGGCGATCCCTCGCGCATCACCGCGGCGGTCGAACACTTGACCACCGCATCGCACAAGCTTGCCGAAGCGATGTACAAACAGGCGGAGCCGGGCCCCGGGGCGGGTGCAGGCGGCGCGGCGGGAGGTTCTTCAGGACCCTCGGACGGCGCCGCCGGAGCGAAAACGAAAGACGAAGTGATTGACGCTGAAGTCGTGGACGAAGATAAGAAGAGCACCTGAGACTATTTCCGCGCACTCGGTGCGCTCGGTGGCGCCCAGCTCTTACCCCAGCGAGCGCCGAGGAAAAAGAGAAAGGGTGGCGTGATGGAGACTCACTCGAGCGAAGCAGCCGGAAGCCCCGAGGTTTTCCAGGCGAAGTTGCTGGTGGAATGCCCCGCCTGCCATTCGCACCACTGGATGGATTTCCAGAGCGAAATTCCGCTCGGCGAGTCGGCGCCCGACATTCGCCGCCAAATGGAAATGTGGCTCGCGTCGCACTGCCCGGAACACCTCGCCCCGCTTCTCAAGTGGAGCAGGAACTAAATCGGAAGGCTGAAGGATGAATTGTGAATTATGAAGGCGGGGCGCGCGGTCTCTTCGGGCGCGCGGCTCTTGTCTCACCTGCGCCCTAGATGCGCGGACCTGAATGCAAAGATCCTCATCCGCGCGTGCGATTACGCGCTACGCGCAAGTCAATTCGCGTCGAGGGCAGCTTGGAGATTGGGAAAAATGTGCAGGACCTGATCCGATTATGGTCCCGGGCGGAAGCCAATCCACGACTGAGCCTCCCGATTGATGATACGAGATTTCAGGGTGAAGATACGCGGCAAAGGGCTCAAAGCCGGGCGTATCGTGGAACGTGAGTCATGGGCGTAGGAACACGGAAAGATTATTACGCGGCGCTGAACGTCGAGCGGGATGCGAAGCCGGAGCAGATCCGCAAGGCGTATCGCCGGCTTGCGCGGAAATTCCATCCCGATTTCAATCCCGGCAACAAGCAAGCAGAAGAAAAGTTCAAAGAGATTCAGGAAGCCTACGAGATCCTGAGCGACGAGAAGAAGCGCAAGACCTACGACCAATACGGCTTCTACTCGGACCACATTCCGGAAGGCGGACCGGCTCCGGGCGCGCGGAGCGACGCAGGGCCGCAGGTGGATTTCTCTGGCTTCGATTTTTCAAATTACGCTCCGGACGAGGAGCGAGGCGGCGGCTTTGGAACGAACCTCAAGGACTTATTTTCGCAATTCTTCTCGCACGGAGGAGCGCAGGCGGCGGAAGCGGAAGGTCCCGAGCGGGGCGGCGATCTCGAGCATCGGATGCGGCTTGGCTTCTGGGACGCGATTCGCGGGACGCAGGTGCGATTCACAGCGACGCGAAAGGAAGCCTGCTCGACCTGCCGCGGCACGGGTGTGCAGAAAGGGAAGACACAGGTTTGCTCGGAATGCGGAGGGACGGGCAAGGTGACGCGACAGGCGGGAGCGATGCGATTCTCGGGTCCCTGCCCGCGATGCGGAGGGACGGGGCGAGAGCGAACGCCCTGCCCGGTGTGCAACGGCGTGGGATATTTCGCGAGGCCGGAAACCTTCGACGTACGGATTCCGCCGGGCGTGGATACGGGCTCGCGCGTGCGGGTCGCGGGGAAAGGCAATGCGGGATTCGACGGCGGGCCTGCGGGCGACCTCTACATCATCACCGAAGTCGAGCCGCATCCGGTCTTCGAGCGCAAGGGCGACAATTTTTACGTCAAAGTGCCTGTGACGATGACGGAAGCGGCGCTCGGCGCGAAAGTGGACGTGCCGACGATTGACGGCGTGACGACAATCCGCATTCCGCCGGGAACGCAAAGCGGGCAGAAACTCCGCTTGCGGCAGAAAGGCGCGCCCTCGCTCCGGGCGAACGCCCGCGGCGACCAGTTCGTCGAGGTGCAGATTGCGACTCCGAAGATCGCCGACGAGCGGAGCAAAGCGATCTTGCGCGAGCTCGAGAAGCTGAACCCGGAAAATCCGCGAGCGGAGCTGCTGAAGCAAGGGGCGAGATGAAACGAGGGCCTAAAAAGCGCGGCAAGGCGGGCTACACGATCGGCGCGGTGGCGGAAATGTATAATCTTCACCCGCAGACGCTGCGGCTCTACGAGCGCGAGGGTCTTCTCATTCCATCGCGTTCGAGCGGAAACACGCGCTTCTACTCGCCGAAGGATCTCGCGCGCCTGGAAATGATTTTGAAATTGACGCGCGATCTGGGAGTGAATCTTCCGGGCGTTTCGATAGTCCTCGACCTGCGCGAGCGAATGGAAATGATGCGGCGCGAGATGGAAGCGTTCGTCGAGTTCGCGCGCAGGGAATTCGACGAGCGCTCCGAAGGCCAAGCCCGTGACGCCATCGTCCGCGTTCCGCCGCCCGCGCTCATCCGCACGCGCCGCAGCCAGTAAGGAGGGTGGGGCCTGCTGCGCTCGCCTCCCGCGACGGAGGATCCGCAGCAGACCGCAGACCTCATGGACGAGGTGGTCTCCTCCGTGAAGAATTAGAGTCTCGGTTCACAATTCCGTACACGATCAATGGCGAGGAGCATAATTACAACCCGGACTTCGTCGTTCGCCTGGATGACGGGCGTGGCCGCGACAATCCGCTGAACCTAATTTTGGAAGTCAGCGGCCAGGCAAGGAAGGACAAGGCAGCGAAGGTTTCGACGGCGCGACACCTGTGCGTTGAAGCCGTAAACAACCACGGCGGGTTCGGGCGTTTGCAATTTATAGAGATTTCCGATTCGCAGGACGTTGGCAACGCAATTCGAAGATTGGTTGGCTCCACAAAATCTGCATGAAATCTGGGCGCGAATTCGCCGGTAGTGCCTGAAAAGCGCGTTCACGGGTTTGAGCAGCGGCCGACTTTCGCGCGGCGGTCGTTCCCCAGCTCCCATCCTGTGCTATGCTCTTGCGAAATGGACTGGAAGAACCGGCTCTATTTCGGCGATAACCTGAAGATCTTGCGCGAGCGCCTCGCAGACGAAAGCGTGGACCTGATTTACCTCGACCCGCCGTTCAATTCGAACGCCACCTACAACGTGCTCTTCAAGGAAAAATCCGGCGAAGAATCCGCCGCGCAAATCACGGCCTTTGAGGACACGTGGCAATGGAGCCGCGATTCGGAAGCGGTTTACCGGGAGATTGTAGAAAGCGGCCCGCGCAAGCTCGCCGATCTCATGCAGGCGCTGCTCGCCTTCTTAGGCCGCAACGACATGATGGCCTATTTGGTAATGATGGCCGTGCGGCTTGTCGAATTGCGCCGTGTATTGAAACAAACAGGCAGCATTTATCTGCATTGCGATCCCACCGCGAGCCATTACCTGAAGATGGTGATGGACGCCGTTTTCGGGCCCCTTAACTACCGGAACGAAATTACGTGGAAGCGCCGCCCCGGAATGAGCAGTGCCGTCCATTCGTCAAACCGGTTCGGCGTCTGCACTGACATAATCCTGTTCTACGCCAGGTCGGACGCGACCCGTTTTAATCCGCAGTACAACAAGGACGACCCTGACTATCTGCGGTACGTGGAGGAGAGCTTCAGGATGACCGACGAGAACGGCCGTCGCTTCCAGGCCACAAGCCTCACCAACCCAGCGTACCGCCCGAATCTGATCTATGAATACAAGGGCTACAAGCCTCCGCGAAACGGCTGGATGATAACGAAGGAAAAGATGGCCGCGTGGGACCGCGAGGGCCGGATCTACTTTCCGCCGGACAAGGAAGGCCGGCTGAGAAGGAAGAGCTACGCCGACGAGCTTAAGGGGATGCCCATTCAAAATTTGTGGACGGACATTCAGGTCATCTCGTCTCACGCTGATGAACGCCTTGGGTATCCGACGCAGAAGCCCGAGGCGCTGCTCGAACGCATTATCAAGGCGAGCAGCAACGAGGGCGATATCGTTCTCGATCCGTTCTGCGGGTGCGGCACGGCGATTGCCGTGGCCGAGCGGCTCAAGCGGCGCTGGATTGGAATTGACATCACGTATCTCGCCATCAACCTGGTGCAGCGCCGCCTGCGCGACGCCTTCGGCAAAGACCTGAGCCCTTACGAAATCATCGGCGCGCCGAAAGACGTCGCAGGCGCGGAGGCCTTGAAGGAAATCAGTCCGCACCAGTTCGAGTGGTGGGCGGTGGATTTGGTGAACGCGCGGCCGGCGAAAGACCACAAGAAAGGCGCGGACACCGGCATTGACGGCTACATCAACTTCTTCGACGACAAGAGCGGGCGGGCGAAGCAGGTGATCGTGCAGGTGAAGAGCGGCTACGTCGGCGTGAATCACGTGCGCGATTTGAAAGGCGTGCTGGAGCGCGAAAAGGCGGCCATCGGCGCGCTGATTACGTTGCGAGAGCCGACCAAGCCCATGCTCACCGAAGCGGCAGCCGCGGGCTTCTACGAACCGAAGGATTTCCGCGGCCGCTACCCGCGCTTGCAAATCTTGACGATAGCGGAGCTTCTCGACGGCAAGAAAATCCTGTTTCCCGAACACCGCGTCGAAACCTTCGCCAAAGCGGAGCGAAAAAGCAAGCATGAGCAGGAGGAATTGTTCTGACCGGCTCATCGTCGCTGGCAAATGCCCGTGCGGAGTTCGGGACTCGATGGGCAGAGGGTGGCGCACGCTCGAGCAGGCTACAGGCTGCGGAGCAATTCTTCAAGGCGCACGGCCTGATCAGTTTTGTCGTCGCGATATTTGATGATGACGGGAGTGTAGAGCGAAACACCCCAATCTTTTCCAGGCGCTTTCGAGACGGCGCGCGAACCGGGAACGACGACAGCGCCCGCGGGAACGATGAGCGGAATAACGCCTTCGCGGCGATAGATGGTTTCCCGCACGAGATCGTAGAGCGGCGTTGAGCCGGTCAGGATGGTTCCTGCGGCGAGGACGGCGCGCGCTTTGACGAGTGTTCCTTCATAAACACCGCAATTTCCCCCGACCAGCACGTCATCTTCAATAATCACGGGGAGCGCGCCGACCGGTTCGAGCACTCCGCCGATTTGCGCCGCGGCGGAAAGATGGCAGCGCTTGCCGATTTGCGCGCACGAGCCGACGAGCGCATGCGAATCAATGAGCGTGCCATCGTCAACGTAAGCGCCGACGTTCACGTACATCGGCGGCATGCAGACAACATCTTTGCCGATGTAGCAGCCATCGCGAATCGAAGAGCCGCCGGGAACGATGCGGATGGATTGGTTCGGCGCGATTTTCTTGAGCGGGAACGTGTGCTTGTCGCGGAATTGGAAGACTGTAAGCCTCTCGTTCGCTGGCGGAGCGGCAGGTTTCAAACCCGCCCCACCAGGCATCTCCACAATTTGCCCGATCCGAAAACCGAGCAGAATACCCTTCTTCACCCAGCCGTTGACTTTCCATCCGGTGGGCGAATTCGGGTCGGGCTCCGCCGCGCGCGCCCGGCCATCGTTCAGCGCGGCTTTGAATTCGTCGAAAGCGCGGAAATATTCCTCGCCAAACTTTCGCGCCGTCCTCTCGTACAAGTCTTCGATGCGCCGATTCAATTCCACGAGGATTGCTCCTTGCCAGGCCCATTATTCCACAATCGTGTTTATTTCGTCGTGGGGATTGACAATTTGGAGCGCGCCAGTGCTCCGGAGCGGCGCGCAGCTTCCAAGCGCCGGATGGCATCGCGCATCATGGCGAGCGAAACGCGGCCGCGCTCGGTCTTGGCGCGGAGCCGGCCGCCGAGCAGGGCGCGGATGACGCGGGAATTGGGCTCGACCGCGGCGAGGCGCGCGGCAAAGGTATGGCGGAGATCATGGAAGCGGCAGCGGACACCGGCTCGGCGGCAGAGGTCGCCCATGAAATCGCCCGAGGAAAGGATGCTGAGGTCGTCGCCGCCAAAATGGAAGAGCGGCGCCTCGCGGAAGCCAATATCGTGGGGCTTGAGAAGGAGGGTTTCAGCGAGCAAGCGGCCGGTCATGGGGATGCGGCGGGCGCGGGGCGCCCTGAAGGCGTCTACCTTGATGAGGCCGCCCTGGTGACTGAGCGAGATGTCGCGCACTCGAAGGCGGATAACCTCGCCGCGCCTCAATCCGGCGTCGAGCGCGAGGAGCAATCGCAAACGGGTGCGGTGGGAAGCGGCGGCGAGCAAACGGCGCTCTTCGGGGGCGGTGAGGATGCGGGGCCGCGCGCTCGGGATTCTGCGCGCGTCGAGGGAGCGGCTGGGGTCCCGGAGGATGTAGTTCTCCCGAACGAGCCACTTGAAAAGGGCGTGAATTTGGCGGGCGCGGGTGGCCCAGGTGTTTTGACTGACGCGCGCGCGCTCGAAGGCTTGGAAGCTTTCGAGCCTCTCGGGCGTGATCTGGGCAACTTTGATATCGCCGAGGAATGCGGCCAGCCGCGCCAAGTTGTAACGGCGCGCCCGGACGGTCTCCGCGGCGCCTCCGGACAAAGTGAGATAGACGTCAATGGCTCGGCTGAGCTTCATGACTTGCGGACAACGCTCCCTCGAATGGCGCGCGCACGGATTGAGCGGCGACGCAATGGCCTCTGGCGTATCGGAAGAGTATTCGGCCGACGCACGCTAAACTTTTTGCGGTTGCAACAGCCCATGCGCGGCGAGAACCTTTTCGAGTTTCACGCGGTTTTCGGGCTTCATCGCGACGAGCGGAAGGCGATAAATTTCCCGGATGAGGCCCATCATGGCGAGCGCCGCTTTGACGGGAATGGGACTGGTCTCAATGAAATTCGCCTGCATCAGCGGCAGAAGCTCGAAATGAAGCTTGCGCGCTTCCGCGAATTTGCCTTCAAGCGCGAGGTGGACGAGGCGAGTCATTGCGCCAGGCATTTCATTCGAAACCACGGAAATCACTCCGACGCCGCCGAGCGCGATGAGCGGCAGCGCGACGGAATCGTCACCCGAAAGCACGGCGAAGCCTGAGGGGACGGAACGCAGAAGCTCCATTTGCTGCGCGATCGAGCCGGAAGCTTCCTTGATGCCGACGATGTTGTCAATTTGCGCGAGGCGCGCAACGGTCGAGGGCTCAATGTTCGAAGACGTCCGGCCCGGAACGTTATAGAGAATGATGGGCAAGTCTGTGGACTCGGCCAATTGCTCGAAGTGCTGGAAGAGGCCTTCCTGCGTCGGCTTGTTGTAATAAGGCGCGACGGAAAGAATGCCTTGCACACCAATGGGCTCGACGTCGCGGGCGAGCGCGCAGACTTTGCTCGTGGCGTTGCCGCCCACTCCGGCAATGACGGGGATTTTTCCGGCGACTTCCTGGACGACGATGCGGAGCACGCCGAGGTATTCACCGTGCTCGAGCGTCGGCGTTTCGCCCGTCGTGCCGCACGGAACGAGGAAATCAATGGCCTCGCGCAATTGGAACTGGACAAGGCGGCGCAATGAGACTTCGTCAATCGAGCCGTCCTGTTGGAAAGGCGTCACGAGCGCCGTGCCGCAACCCTTCAGGTGGAAAGCCATGATCACCCCTCCTTGCTCAATTCTAAAACATCCGCGAAGGTAAACAAACCTTGTTTGCCGGCGACCCAGCGCGCGGCGAGGAGCGCGCCTTCCGCGAAACCGCGGCGGCTGCGCGCGGTATGGCGGACGATGAGCGTGTCGGCTTCGGAATCGAAGCCCAGCTCATGAGCGCCCGGAATGAAGCCCGCGCGGACGCTCGATACAGGAATCTCGCGCGATCCAAAAAAGGGCTGCACTTGCCGCTTGAGTTCGAGCGCCGTGCCGGAAGGCGCATCCTTTTTCGCCTGGTGGTGCGCCTCAATGACGTAGGGCGCGTAATGGGGGAAGCGCGAGAATTGCTCCGCGGCTGCGCGCGCGATGCGGTAGAAAAGCTGAACGCCGATCGAGAAGTTCGGAGCGTAAACCATGCCGGCGCCGGTCTTTTCAATGATGGCGCGAACTTCCGCGAGATGGTCATTCCAGCCCGTCGTGCCGACGACGATGTTCACGCCGAGCGCGGCCAAGCGGCGGACGTTTTCGACGACGGCGCCGGGCACGGTGAAATCCACGGCGACGTCAATATCTTTGAAATTTTCGCGCGTGATG
This sequence comes from Acidobacteriota bacterium, assembly GCA_021828285.1. Taxonomy (GTDB): domain Bacteria; phylum Acidobacteriota; class Terriglobia; order UBA7540; family UBA7540; genus JAKASG01. Next base: position 45,638 of record JAKASG010000011.1, read on the forward strand.
GCTGCTCCGTCGGCGTTGCGGTCAATTTCGAGAATCGCGCACACTTCGCAGCCGCGTTCCGGCGCAAGCTGCGCCAGCATCTTGCCCATCTTGCCGTAGCCGAGCAAGGCCAGCCGGATCGCGCGATTTTCGGTTGCAGCCGGCATATTTCAGACCTAATCCAAATAGCCTTCGGACTTCATCAGCTCCGCGTTGAGCAGCGCCGCGCCGGCTGCGCCGCGAATGGTGTTGTGGCTCAGGGCGACGTACTTGTATTCGAGCACCTTGCAAGGGCGAACGCGCCCGACGATAGTCGCCATGCCGCCTTCGGCCTCCACATCGAACTTCGGCTGCGGGCGATCCGGCTCTTCGCGGACGACAATGGGATGCTTTGGCGCGGAGGGCAAATCGCGCTCCTGGGGCAGATCGCGAAAGCCGCGCCAGGCTTGGATCAAATCTTCGATGGCCGCTTTCCTGCCGAGCGAGACGGAAATGGTTTCCGTGTGGCCGTCTTCGACGAGCACGCGATTGCAATGCGCGCTTACGATAAAGCCGCCCGGAATAATCTTCCCGCCATCCAGCCGGCCGAGGAGCTTCTGGGTTTCCTGCTCGACTTTCTCTTCTTCGCCTTTGATGAAAGGAATCACGTTCCCCAGAATATCGAGCGTCGGAACGCCGGGATAGCCCGCGCCCGAAACGGCTTGCATGCTGGTCATCACGACTTTCTCAATGCCGAACGCGCGCTCGAGCGGCGCAAGCGACATGGCGAGCCCGACCGTGGTGCAATTGGGATTCGTGACGATCATGCCTTTCCAGGCGCGCTCCTTGCGCTGCGTGCGCACGAGCGCGAGATGCCCGGGATTCACTTCCGGAATCAGCAAAGGCACATCCGGTTCCATGCGGTAATTCGAGGAATTCGAAACGACCACGTGGCCGGCCGCAGCAAATTCCTTTTCAATTTCTCCCGCGACTTTCGAATCGAGAGAAGAGAAAATCAGTTGCGGCGCGCGGCCGGGCTTGCACTCATGCACCACGAGCTCCCGCACTTTTGCGGGCATCGGCTTTCGCAGGCGCCAATTGCACGCTTCGGCGTATTTCTTCCCCGCCGAACGGTCGGAAGCGGCGAGCCAGCGAAGCTCGAACCAGGGATGGTCTTCGAGTAAACTGGCAAAGCGCTGGCCGACCATTCCCGTCGCGCCGAGAAGTCCGACTTCAATTTTCTTCATTACTTTCCGCCTCTCCGCCCCCGATGCTGCGCCGTCAATCGGCGCTGCGCTTTTTCAGCTCGTGAACCATGCGGCAATAAAGCTCGACGGCGCGCGCCAGATCCGCTTTGGCAATGCGCTCGTTCTCCGTGTGGGCCACTTCAATGGTTCCCGGGCCGAGCAAAAGCGGCCGTCCCCAAGCCGTCAGATTCGGCAAATCCGTCGTAAAGGCCGCCACGCCGGTCTCAAAACCATCGAGCTTTTCCATCCGAAGCGGCATCGTGTTTCGAACGGACGTGAACTCGCAGCGCGCGCCCAGGATGCGTTCGACTTCCGGCCAAAGCGCTTCGCAGCCCGGCACGGTGCGAAAAACGATTTGCGCTTCAGCGCGGTCGGGAATGACGTTGGCCGCGCAGCCGCCTGAAATCACGCCAATATTCATTGTACACGGCCCGAGAAGTGGATCGGAAGGCAGGGGCAGCCGGCGAAGCCCGGCGAGCGCGTCGAGCAATTTTTCAACGGCGGATTCGCCAAGCTGCGGATAGGCCGAATGCGCCGCCCTTCCGCGCGCGATCACATCCACCCGGCGAAAGCCCTTGGTCGCGAGAATCAGTTTGTTGTCCGTCGGCTCGCCGTTGATGAGGAAGCGAGAGCCGCGGGGATTGCGATTTGCCGTCTGCGCGCCGTCGCTCAGCGTTTCCTCGCCGACGACGAAGAGCAGGCCGAGGTTGCGCAGGCCTTCGGCGCGAAGCCTTTCGGCGGCCGCGACCTGGGCGGCGAGGATGCCCTTCGCATCGCAGGCGCCGCGGCCGTAAATGAAGCGATCGTCCTCGCGAGCCGGGAAAAAAGGCGGCACGGTATCGAGATGGGTGCTGAAAACGATCTCGGGCGAGCCATCCGAAGCGAAAACGTTGGCGCGGCCGTTCGCGACCGGCTCAAGTTCGACGGCGTAGCCGCGGTCGCGGAGGCGTTGGGCGATCAGTTCCGCGCAGGCACGCTCGTTGCCCGTCACCGATTCCTGATTGATCAGCGCCTTGGTCAGCTCGATGTAATCCATGTCGCGCTCGTGGAAACAGCGGCTCGCCACAGCACCGGGGCAGACGACGGCCATGCTCATGGCCAGCCTGCCGCACGTTACGAGAGCCGTTTTCAAACGGTAGCCCACCGGCGGAGGCGTGGTCAAGGCGTTTCGGCGCTACGGACTGAAGAAGACGGGCGTATCTTTTGAGACGTAGGAATGGAGCGGCGTCTGGCCCTCGCGCTTGAGAGGGAAATCGGAGCGATAGTGAGCGCCGCAACTCTCTTTGCGCGCGAGCGCGCTGTGCGCAATGATCCGGCCAATGATGAGAGCGTTCCGCGCTTCGATCGCGCAAGCATCGGGCGGCACTTGCTCGCGCAATTTGAGAGATTCGAGCCGCGTCACGGCTTCCAGGAGGCCGGCGCCGGTGCGAATGATTCCCACCTGATTCCACAGGATGGCACGCACCTGCTCGATCAGAGCCTCGGGCGGGCAGCAGGATTTTGTGTCACCCGCCGCCGTGGGAGAGGGCGCATGGCTTGGGCGCTCCGGCGCGGTTTTTGCGACGGCCGCGGAATGGCCTGAAGCGATGGCCTCCGCCGCGCGAGCGCCGAAAACCAATCCTTCAAGGAGTGAATTGCTTGCCCAGCGATTTGCGCCGTGAACGCCTGAGGCGGCAACTTCACCGGCGGCGAAAAGTCCGGGCAAGGTCGTCGCGCCGTGGATGTCGGTGGAAGCGCCCCCCATCGCGTAATGCGCTGCGGGACGGACGGGAATCAAATCCGCCGTGATATCCAGATTGTAGCGAAGGCAAGTTTCATAAATTGCGGGGAAGCGTTTTTTGAGATGCGCTTCGTCTAGATGCGTGAGATCGAGATAAACGAATTCGCTGCGCGTCCGCCGCATTTCCATGATGATGGCGCGCGCGACCACATCGCGAGGAGCGAGCTCGGCGGCTTCATGATGGCGCGGCATGAAGCGCTCGAGCATGATGTCGCGCAAGAAGCCGCCTTCGCTGCGCAGCACTTCCGGAAGAAGAAAGCGCGGCGCCGATTTGACGCACATGGCCGTCGGATGGAACTGGACGAACTCGAGATCGCTCAACTGCGCGCCCGCGCGATAAGCCATCGCGACGCCATCGCCCGAAGCGGCGGCGGGGTTGGTGGTCTCCTTATAAACACGCCCGAGCCCTCCGGTCGCGAGCAGGAGGGCTTTCGCTTCAATCGTGCGAACCTCGCCGCTCTCGCGGCCGAGATAACTCACGCCTTCGGCGCGGCCGCCGCGAAGGAGCAAATCCACGGCGAGGGCGTGCGGGTGAAAGCGAATGTTCTTTTCCTGCTGCGCTTTCGCAAGCAGCACGCGCACGATCTCCGCGCCGGTTGAATCGCCGTGCGCATGGAGAATGCGCGAACGGCTGTGCGCGCCTTCGCGAGCGTGGGCGAGGCTCGGACCGTTGCGGTCGAACTTCATGCCCCAGGCCATCAACTGCTCGATCTGCTGAGGGCCCTCCTCGACAAGAACCTTGACAGCTTCTTCGCGGCAAAGGCCGTCACCCGCACGAAGGGTATCCTGAAAATGGAGGGCGACTTTATCGTCATCGCCGAGCGCCGCGGCGATGCCGCCTTGCACGTATTCGGCGTTTGATTCCGAGAGCGCGCCTTTCGTGAGAACCAGAACACGCCCGGAGCGCGCGAGCGCGAGAGCCGCGCGCAGCCCGGCAATGCCGGCGCCCAGCACCAGAAAATCGGGCGTTGCCTCCCCACGGGCTGACATAGACGCTTTTATGATACGCGCGGGCGCCGCGCCGCCGCAACACGGCTTCGGCAACCGTTTCCTTGTAGCAAGAGCGCGAGTGTGATATCTCTCATTTCCGGGCGTTCCCGAAACCGGAGCGATTCGCGATGGAGCGGATGAAAGTCAAAGCGCGCGGTGGGAGCTACGAAGTCGTGATGGGCGGCGGCGCGTGGCGCGCGTTCCGCGAACTCGAATCGAAGGATTTCTCACGAACGTTTATTCTCACGGAGCGGGGAATCTGGAAGCGATGGGGGAAAATCTTTCTTCGCGCGTCCGGACTCAAAGAGCCGCGAGTGATCTTCATCCGGCCCGGCGAGCGCACGAAGGTGCTGGGGACGGCCGAGCAAGTCGCGCTCCAGCTTTTGCGAGCGCGGGCCGACCGGAAATCGCTCCTCGTCGCATTTGGAGGCGGCGTGGTGGGAGATCTCGGCGGATTTGTCGCGTCCATTTATATGCGGGGCATTGATTACGTCCAGGCGCCGACGACGATTGTGGCGCAGGTGGACAGCTCGATCGGCGGGAAGACAGGCGTTGACGCGGGGCCGATGAAGAATCTGCTCGGGACTTTTTACCCTCCGGGGCTCGTGCTCGCCGAGCCGCGCGTGCTCGAGTCGCTTCGGCCGCGCGCGTTTCGCTCCGGGCTTTACGAAATGATCAAGCACGGAATTCTTGCCGGCTCGCCGCTATTCGAGGAACTGGAAGCGAAAATTCCGCGGGCTTCGCCCGAGCAGGCGAAGTCGCTCGAGGGGATTCTCGTTCAAGCCGCGCGAGTGAAAGTCGAGATCGTGAGCCACGACGAGCGCGAGAGCGGAATGCGCCGATTGCTCAATCTCGGCCACACGTTCGGCCACGCGCTCGAGGAAGCAACGGGTTACCGGAGACTGCTGCACGGTGAGGCGGTCGGCTGGGGCCTGCTCGCGGCGGTGAAACTGGGAGAACGGCTGGGATTGCTCGGGTCGAACGAAGCCGAGCGGATGGCGCGGCTGGTTCGCAGCACGGGGCCGCTGCCTTCAATTCGAGATTTGCGAGCGGATGAGGTGATCGCGTTGACGGCGAGCGACAAAAAAACCGTTGCCGGGCGCGTGCGATGGATTGTGCCGCAGGGCATCGGGAAGGTCACGATCGTCGCCGATGTGCCGCCCGCCGACGCCGCGGAAGCGCTCGAGGATGTGCAGCGGGCGAGGTGGGGTGGATAAGATGGCTTCGAGCCGGGTCCGTGGGGCGACTCTCGGGTCTCCGGGCGATGAACTCGAGACCGCGAGGGCGGTGCGCGGCCTCTTTGCCGCAATTACGCCGCGCTACGATTTGCTCAATCACGTGCTTTCGCTCGGAGCAGATATCCTGTGGCGTCGCGAGGCCGCCCGCGCGCTTGCCGGGACGCTTGAGCAGCCGGAGGCGCTGGTGCTCGATCTCTGCTGCGGAACGGGGGATCTGGCCATTGCCCTTTCGACGCACGGCCGGGCAACGGTGCGCGGCGCGGATTTCTGCCATCCCATGCTGCGGCGCGCCGAAGCCAAGGCGGCTGCAAGGGATCTCCGGCTGAAGTTCGTCGAAGCGGATGCGCTGCAACTTCCCTTTGCGGACTCCTCGCTCGATGCGGTCGCCACGGCGTTCGGTTTTCGAAATCTCGCGAATTACGCCCGCGGCCTTCGGGAAATCCGGCGGGTGCTCAAACCGGGAGGCTCGCTTGCCATTCTCGAGTTTTCACACGTCCGCTGGCCGCTGTTCGATTTGCTCTTTCGCTTCTACTTCCGCCACGTTCTGCCCAAGCTCGGAGACTGGATTTCCGGCGTTCCCGGACCCTATCGCTATCTGCGGGATTCCGTCAAAGTCTTTCCGGACCAGGAAGCGCTCGCGGCGCTCATGAAGGACGAAGGCTTCGCCGAAGTGGGCTACAGGAACTTGACGGGTGGAATCGCCGCGCTGCACACGGGCAAGAAATCGGAATCGCTTTGAAGCGGAGTTCGAAATACCGGCGGAAGCTAATTCTCTTTGACCCAGCCGGCGGGCGCGCCGCTGGCCTTGAATTCCATTTCGAGTTTACTGAGCGCCTGTTCGGCCTTTGCCGTCGCGTCGCGCGCCTGGGAGGTTTGCTGATTCTTGGCGGTGATTTGCGCGTCTAAATTCGATTGCATCGTTGCGTTGAGCGTCTGTGCGCGCTGAATATGAAGGAGGCGGAGTTCCTCCTCTGCGATTCGCTGGTATTCTTTCGCGGACTTCACGGCGGCATTCGAAGCCTGGAATCGCGCCTGCCAATATTGCTTCGTCATCTCTTTCGAAGCAATCTGAGTTTGGATTTTTGGCTCGCTCGCGCCCTTGCTTTCGGCGGTCGCGCCCTTCGCCGAAGCGGGGGCTGTCGCTTGAAACGGCGTGATTTTGAACGGCAGATTATTATTCGTGTAAACCTTAACGGCTTGGACGCCTTCTTTTGCCCTCTGCTCGCGCTGTTCGCGCGCCACCTGGCCGAGCGATTTGGTTTGCGCTCGAGCAGAAATTCCAAGCGCGGCCAAAACCAGACCGGCTGCAAAAAATCCTTGAGTTTTCATTGTGTCCTCGCGAGCTTAATTTCAAGGCGCGTCATTTTTATGCGGCGAACGTGCGATTGGAAAACAGGTTCAGCGAATCCATCCCGGCTGGCCGCCCTCCTCGCGCAATTGCTGCGTCAAGTTATCCATCGCCTGGTGGTCGGCGGCAATAGCGGATTGCTTCTTCGCAATTTTCTCCTGGATCTTTCTCTGGTTTGAATAGAATTCCGGGCTGCTCTGCTGCATGAGCTCCTGCTGCGGGTTTCCTGAATTTTCCAGGCGCTGCTGGCCGAGCTGCTGCTGCAGCACGGAGAGTTGCCGCTCGTCGAGGGCGAGCTTGGCGCGGAGCGAATCCATGCGGCTGCGGAAGTAGGCCTCGCCGTGGTTACCGCCATTCGCGGCTGCCGCTTTCGAGCCGTTTCCGGCAGAAGATGATTTCGCGCCCGCTGCGGAAGAAGACCGAGGAGTCATTTCCGTCGCGTGCGGGATGTTCCCATTGGTATAGAGCTTGACGGCCTTCAGCCCTTTCGCATTGCGCTCTTTCCTGAGCTCGCGCGCCAGGGTGCCGAGTGAAATGGCCGGCTGCGAAACGGCCGGCGCCTGCGATTGTGCCGCGGCGGCCGAAGCCTGGGCCGGCGGCGATCCTGCGTTTCCCGCAGGCGTCGACCCGCCAAGCTGGCGCGTCACGGTATGCATTATGGTGCTGGGGTTCGGCTGAGATTGCGCAAGGAGCATTCCCGCTCCTCCGAGCATTACTGCAAGCCATCCAGCCAGGATCAGGCGTTTCATCGTGCCTCCTCGGCGCGCTCGACGCGCGTGTTTAAGGCTCACTCTACGTCTTTAGACGCCAAAAATCAATCCCGCGTTTCTCGGCGGGCGAAAATGCCAGCGCGCAGGCTTGTACAACTCTAGGCTTGTACAACTCTTGACAGTGTGTTGAAAGGTCTGGTAACTTATAGAGGTTTCGCCTGGCAGGGGATTCCGCTCGGTAGGTCTATCCAACCTAAGGAACCCAGTGCGGTCGGTAACGAGGCTTGGAACATGCCTACGTTCAGTCAACTCGTGCGGTACGGAAGGCGCAGCGCGCGATTCAAGACGTCGAGCCCTGCGCTGCAAGGTTCGCCTCAACGCCGAGGCGTCTGCATCCGTGTTTACACCCAAACGCCGAAGAAGCCGAATTCGGCGCTGCGGAAAGTGGCGCGCGTGCGGCTGACGAATGGCATGGAAGTGACAACGTACATTCCGGGCGTGGGCCACAATTTGCAAGAGCACTCGATAGTGCTGATCCGCGGAGGACGCGTTAAGGATTTGCCGGGCGTGCGGTATCACGTGATCCGCGGGACGCTCGATTCAGCGGGCGTGAACGACCGCCGTCAAGGCCGGTCGAAATACGGAGCGAAGCGGCCGAAGGCGTCCTGAAGACGAGCGGCGGAAAGATCAAGGCTGAGATTTAACAGATGCCACGCAAAGGTTACATCGAGCACCGCGAAGTCGATCCGGACCCGGTGTATACGAACCCGCTGGTGCACAAGTTTATCAATTGCATCATGCGGCAGGGCAAGAAATCGGTGGCACAGCAGATTGTCTACGGCGCATTCGGCGTGGTCGAAGAGCGAACGAAGGATGATCCGCTCAAGGTGTTCAAGAAGGCGCTCGAAAATGTCAGGCCTTCGCTCGAAGTGAAGACAAGGCGCGTGGGCGGCGCCAACTATCAGGTTCCGGTTGAAGTGAACCGTAACCGGCAAACTTCGCTCAGCCTGCGCTGGCTGATCGGCTACGCGCGCGAGCGAAGCGAGAAATCCATGACGGAGCGGCTCGCGGCCGAGCTGCTCGATGCCGCCAATAATCGCGGCGGGGCCGTCAAGAAACGCGACGACACGCACCGCATGGCGGAAGCAAACAAGGCTTTTGCGCATTACCGCTGGTAGCCCGGAAGCCGGGGGCGCCTGGTGAATACGGCGGGAGGTGGCTCCGCCCCGGACCACGATCCGCCTGAAGGCCGCGTTTCGCGGCCCTGTCCAAACATTCGACTCGAGGAACCTGACCTTGCTCGAACGATCGAGGTGGGGAAAAGAGTCTGGGATTTACGGGAAATATGCCGCGAGAAGTGCCGCTCGAGAAAACCCGGAACATCGGCATCATGGCTCACATCGATGCCGGCAAGACCACCACGACGGAGCGGGTCCTGTTCTATACGGGCCGCACGCACAAGATGGGCGAGGTGCACGAAGGCACCGCCGTCATGGACTGGATGGAACAGGAGCAGGAGCGCGGGATCACCATCACCTCGGCGGCGACGACCTGTTTCTGGCGGGATATCCGAATCAATATCATTGACACGCCGGGCCACGTGGACTTCACGGCGGAAGTTGAACGGTCGCTCCGGGTGCTCGACGGAGCGATTGCTATTTTAGGAGCCGTCGAGGGCGTCGAGCCGCAGACGGAAACCGTCTGGCGGCAGGCGGACAAGTATCGCGTGCCGCGGATCGTCTTCGTCAACAAGATGGATCGCGCGGGCGCCGACTTCCAGGCGTGCGTCGAGCAGCTTCGGTCAAAGCTGCACGCGAATCCCATCGTCGTTCAGTTTCCGATTTTCGAGGGGGACGAATTTGAGGGCGTCGCCGACGTCGTGACGGAAAAAGCGCTCGTCTGGAAAGACGAAACGCTCGGCGCGGATTACGACGTTGTCGAGATTCCGGGCGCTTACGCCCAGAAGACGCGCGAATACCGCGAGCGCCTGATCGAATCGCTCGGCGAAGCCGACGACGCCATCATGGAAAAGTACGTTCACGGGCATGCGGTTGCAGAAGCCGATTTGCGCGCGGCCTTGCGGCGGGCAACCATCGAATTGAAGGCTGTGCCGGTCCTCTGCGGCGCGGCATTCAAGAACAAGGGCGTCCAGCCGCTGCTCGACGCGGTGGTTGATTTCCTTCCTTCTCCTCTCGATGTTCCTCCCATCGAAGGCGTGAACCCTGAAAACGAAGAAGAGACGATCGTTCGCGAGGCTTCAGACGCCGAGCCCTTCTCGGCGCTCGTTTTCAAGATCATGACGGACCCGTTCGTCGGCCAGCTCGCCTTCGTGCGGGTTTATTCGGGATGCCTCAAGAGCGGCGACAGCGTTTACAACCCGCGCCGCGCACGGCGCGAGCGAGTCGGACGACTGGTGAAAATGCACGCCAACAAGCGCGAGGAGATCACGGAAGTCTTTGCCGGCGATATCACCGCGGCGGTCGGCCTCAGGAACGTTTCGACGGGCGACACGATTTGTGCGGAGTCATCGCCGGTGGTATTCGAAGCCATGGATTTCCCTGCGCCTGTCATCTCGGTTGCCATCGAGCCAAAGACCAAAGCCGACCAGGAAAAGCTTTCAGCCGCTCTCGACAAACTCACCCAGGAGGATCCCACCTTCAAGGTTCATTCCGATCCCGATACCGGCCAAACGCTGATTTCCGGCATGGGAGAGCTGCATCTGGAAATTCTGGTGGACCGCATGATGCGCGAGTTCGGCGTGGGAGCGAACGTGGGGCGGCCGCAGGTGGCCTACCGTGAAACAATCGCCCAGCCGGCGAGCGCGGAAGGGAAATACATTCGCCAGACCGGCGGCCGCGGCCAGTACGGCCACGTCGAGCTGCGCGTGGGTCCGCTCGCGCATCCGAACGCAGAAGTCATCGCCGAGCTGACTCGCAAGAAATCCACCAATAAATTCGATTCTGAATTAAACTTGCTGTTTATCGACGAGATTGTGAGCGGCGTGGTGCCGAAGGAATATATTCCGGCGGTCTATGCGGGCGTGCGCGAGGCCATGGAGTCCGGCGTGCTCGCGGGTTACGAAATGACGGGCGTGCAGGTGGCGCTGACCGACGGCACCTATCACGAAGTGGATTCTTCGGAGATGGCGTTCAAAATCGCCGCTTCGATGGGGTTCAAGGAAGCGGCGCGCAGGGCTAGGCCGGTTCTGCTCGAGCCGGTGATGAAAGTGGAAGTGGTGGCGCCCGAGGAATATATGGGCGATGTGCTCGGCGATTTGAACGCGCGGCGCGGCCACATTGAAGGAATGGAGCGGCGCGGTTCGACGCAGATTATCCGCGCGAACGTTCCGCTCGCGGAAATGTTCGGCTACGCGACCGATTTGCGCTCGCGGACGCAGGGGCGAGCGAGCTATACGATGCACTTCCTGCGATATGAGCCGACGCCCGCAAATATCACGGAAGAAGTGATTGCGCGAGTTCAAGGGCGGCCGGTGGCAAGATAACACCGTCGTTCGGGTTTGGCCCGGGGCCGGAATGCACGAAGGATGCGACAACGCGGAGGCGCCCATCGAGCGGTGATTCGCATATTGGGGAGCTGACATGGCGAAGGAAAAATTTGACCGATCGAAGCCGCACATGAACGTGGGGACGATCGGGCACATTGATCACGGGAAGACGACGCTGACGGCGGCGATCACGAAGGTGCTGTCGAAGGGGAACCCGAAGG
>JAKASG010000012.1 GCA_021828285.1 Acidobacteriota bacterium
AACAAAATGTTGCCGTGGGGAGCGGCAGCCTCGCCTTCGACCGAGCCAAAAGGCAAAAGGCCGGGCGTTGCGCTTGTGAGCGAAGAGACGGCTTGTGAGGGATTTCCCTCGAGAAACATCACCTGGATCTTGCCCTGATCCGCCGCGACGAGAAGCATCGGCACCGGCGGCGCCGAGGGCGCGGCGGCAAGGATGACCATAGTTTGATTCGTCGCGGGCGGCGGATTGATCCCCTGAAAAATCTGGCCAGCCAGCGCGCGAAACAATTGATCGCGCGCCGCGGCGGGGTCCGCGGACACGGGAACGAGGACGGCTTGATTTCCGCCCGAAAAAATCGGCGAGAGCAAACCTTGCGCGGACCGGGGGAAATCCGTCGGCAAAGGGACCTGCTCGATGCCGCCCGGAGTCCATTCATAGAATCCCGAACCATGCCCCGTTTGGGCGCTGAACAGAACATCGCCCGAAGAAGTGAGGATGGGGTCCGAAAACGCTGCGAAATTTGAACCGTCCGGCGAGGGTTGGCTGGTGGTGGCGAGCGCCTGGATGTTCGAGCCGCGTGCGAGGAAAACTCCCGAGCCGGCGGGATTCCCGCTCCCTCCATCGCGCAGCGCCGCACCGAAGGCGATTTCCCCCGCGAGATTGATGGCGGGCGAGCCGAAGGAATCGAAATTTTTGCCCGGATCCGGCGAGCGCAATCCCTGAAACGCAACCACCGAAAAACTGACTCCCGCGGAACGTACGACGGCGTTCAACTGCGTCCGAGGACTCACCATGCTGGTGAGGAAAACAATTTGGTGGCGGCCGTTCATCGCCAGGCCGGAAAACGGGCCGAACGCGAACCCGGAGTGCTCGGGCACGGCGTCTCCGCTAGAAAGCAGGAGACGCGTGTTGGTTTGCGCGGCGAGCGGAAAGGCCGGGATGAGAGCCATCGCGAGAGCGCAAATCAGGCTTAACGGCCGCTGAAAAAGGCCTTTGAGCGACGCCATTCCGAGCCCTTCGTTCGTTGTCCTGACTCCGCCCCTGCGCGGCCTGAATGACAGGCCGGGTGGGTTTGTCGGCAACCTGCGCCAAGCGCGGCAGCCGTCCGCGTTATTCGTTTTCATACTTTACGCCGACGTATCGGCCGCCGGGCGCGGTTGCAGCCCAAACGATCCGGCCGCGCGTTTCGACCGGTGCGCGCTGATCGGCATACGGCAGGGTGACGTAGACTTCTTCGCCGACGCGGTAAGAATTGCTGGTGAAAAGGCAAAGGCCGGACTTCGACACATCGCGCGTTTGGCTGGTCTCGGGCGCCCCGCGGCCGGTGCGCACGCGAAGGCACATGGCGAGCTGCAAGCGGCGCGCCCCCCGTTGAGGGCCGCTCGCCCCAGCCACCATTTGGTTCGCAGCGCCGCCTTTCGGCTGGAGATGCTGGTCGCTCGGCTTCCAGCGGGTGGTTTCTCCGCAGCGTTCGCAGTGGCGCGAGATCAGTCCCGTCGAAAGCAAAACGTCATACTCGATACCGGAAAGCGTGCTTTGCACCGCCTTCTTGCAGCCCGCACATTCAATCAGAACTTTGGGACGCACACCTTCGGGGAAATTCCAAAATTCAATGCCCCAGATGGGGCTTTCCAAGTCGAGCGCCTCGACGCCCCATTCGCGGCGGTCGCCAAAAACCTCGGCGAAGCTGTGCAAAACACGGAACCCGGCTTCTATGCCCGACTCGAGATTTTCGATGAGAATCACGTCGTCCGGGCGCAGCGTGTGGGTGAGGCTGATGCGCGCGCCCTGCTGATTGAAGCTCACGCTGACCGTCTCCTCCACGAAGCCGGCGCCCGAAGCGTCCTTACCGGTCACCCGAATTCGCACCGGCGCCAAAACTCGGTCCGTGCGCCGCCGCGCGCCCCCACTCATATCAGAATGCCTCCCCTCGCCCGCGTCGCGCCATCAGGCGCCGAGGCGGGAATTTCCAATTGCAGAGACGCCCTCCCGGCCCGAGGCAGCCGGCGGGCGATCAGGACGAATTTAAGACGTCCGCTTCCCCCCATCCGTGGCTCGCCTGAGGCGTTTCGAGTTTTCCGAAACTCGCTCCGGGCCGGGCGGTTCTGCGGCTTTCAAAGTTTCCATGGCTGCGCTCTCATCCGCGGCGAAGGTGAAAAGCGGCGAAAGTTTTACCTCATCGAGGATTTTCCGAATGTGAGTGTTCACACCGCCGAGGACGATGCGCGCTCCCGTTTCCTCGGCCGCCGCGCGGCTGCCGGCGAGAAATCCAAGACCCGTCGAATCAATGTGCGGAACAGCGCTGAAATCGAGAAAAAACTTTCTGACGCCCGCGTCCATCAGGTCGCGAACCTTCTGGCGAAGGAACGGCCCGTCGCTTCCAGCAAGAAATTTTCCGTCGAGCGCCACAATACCCACGTCATCAATGATGCGAACCGAAATTCTCACAATGCTCCTTTGCTCTCGCCCGCGCGCCTTCAGCGGCCAGTGTCGCAGCGTCTTGCCCGACTCGTCACGAGGCCGCTTGATGCCATGTTATGAGAGGTGTGAAAGGAGTGTCAAGTTGGCCGTGGAAATGGCGATCGCGGAGCCCTTTCCGGACCTTCGAAGGCACTCGAAAATCGCGGGTTGCGTCCTTCGCGCTACTCCACGTGGAATTTCCTGAATGCATAGTACTTGGGAAGATCCATCAGGAGCGTGAAAACCGCCGAAAATGCAAGAACGCTCAGAACCTCCGGAGCCGTCAGCGCGGGAACGATCCTGCCATAGACGCCGAGGAAGGAGAAGAGAATGAGAGCGCCGGCGCTCGAAGCGAGCAGCGCTTTTCCCGGAACCGAATCCCAGAAGAATTTTCTTTCCCGGACGATGAGCACCCGAAACTGGCTGGTGAAGATGAGCATCAGCATGATGAAGCTTTGAAGCTGGAGCAGGTTGAGATGGAAGTAGTCAGCGCCCCAGACAAGAGCGATCACTCCTTCGACGACCAGGAGCGCGCCGACAAGCAATGAGGCGAGCGTGATGTTCTTGACGTTCCAGTTGTTGGGCGCCACGGTGTGGACGACGTTATCCGTTGCAAGCGACATGGTGACAAAATCATTGGCAAAAACCAGCAGCGCCATGCCGAGCATGGTGAGCACCATGTGATGAATCAAGAAGAAACCGATGGTCAGCAGGCCCACGACTTGGATGACTTTCGTAACCTTGTTGATGACCCAGGTCAGCATGCGCTGATAGGTTTCGCGGCTGCGCTTCATGGCATCCACGATGACGCTCACACCGGGGAGGGTAAGCACTACACTCGCCGAGGCTTTGGCCACGTCCGTCGAATTGCTGACTGCAATGCCCATTTCCGCCTGCTTGAGCGCCGGCGCGTCATTCACGCCGTCGCCCGTCATGCCGACCATGTAGCCTTGCGACTGAAGCAGCTTGACGATCCGATATTTGTCTTCCGGATAGATTTCCGCGAAGCCGTCGCTCGCCGCCGCTTTCGCCGCCTGGTCGTTCTCGCTTAATCCTTCGAGATCGGCGAGGCGGATAATGTTGGTTCCGATGCTGACCTGGCCCGCAATCTCCCGCGCGATGGGAAGCGCATCTCCGGTGAGCATCAGCGGCTTCACGCCGAGCTTGCGAATCTCTTCAATCATCTGCGTTGAATCCGGACGGGGCGGATCGGCGAGCGGAATGAGGCCGGTGAATTTCAAATCCTCGAGGTCGCCGTCGGACGACTGGGCGACGGCGAGCGTTCGGTAACCTTTTCGCGAAAGGGTGGCGATCTTCTCTTCGGTCTCGCTGAGCGTCTTTTCATCCAAGCCGCGGCAAAGAGAAAGAATGACGGGCGCGGCGCCCTTGACAACGCGGTATTTTCGCCCGCCCGCCTCAATCAGAGCTTCCGTGCGTTTGGTGGCCGGACTGAACGGCGTGTAGGACACCTGGCGATGGGAGTCGGCGCCGATGCTTTTGCTCTCCGCGAAATGAATGATCGCAAGATCGATCAAATCCATCCCTTCCGCGCGCGAAGCAAGGAGGGCGGCGCGAATGACGTCATCGCCACTGTGGCCGGAAAACGGGATGCTTTCCGCGACGGCAAGCTGGTTTTGAGTGATGGTTCCTGTCTTGTCGAGACACAAAACGCTGATGGAAGCGGCGTCCTCAATCGAATCGAGCCGGGTGACGAGAACCCCCTCGCGCGCCATTTCCTTTGCCGAAGCCGCCTGCACGATCGTCATCACGGCGGGCAAAGCCACGGGCACCGCGCCCATCAGAAACACAACGATGAAGGAAAGAATCTCGAGCATCCGCACATGCATGACGAAAGCGTAAGCGGCTACGATGAACGAGGCGGCGATGCCGAGATACATCATGTACTTCACAATTGCCATCATGATTTCTTCCTGATGGGACTTCGGCTTCGCGATTTTCACAAGCTCGGCAGTTTTGCCGAAATAGGTGTTCGCGCCGGTATTGAGGGCGACGCATTTCGCTTCGCCCCGGCGGATCACGGCGCCGGAATAAACCAGCTCGGGGCTCTCGCGATCCGCGGGAAGCGATTCGCCCGTCAGCGCGGACTCGTCCACGGAGACGTCGCCCGAGATGATCATCGCGTCGGCGGGCACGATGTCGCCCAGTTTGACCAGCAGCACGTCGCCCGGCACGAGGCCGCCCGCCTCGGCCGTTGCCCACTCGCCGTCGCGAAGGACTTTGGCCTGGATGGCAAGCCGCTGCTTCAGAAGTTCGACGGCTTTCTGCGATCCACGCTCGTGCCAGAAGCCGATGATGGCGTTGATGGTGAGAAGACCAAAAATGATTTCAGCTTCGAGGGGGCGGTCGAGCAGGACCGCAAGAGCCATCGCGATTTCGAGCAGCCACGGCATCGGCCCCCAATATCGCTTCAGAAATTCGAGGATGGGATTCTTTTTCTTTTCGGTGATCTCGTTGCGGCCGAAAAACGCCAGGCGCTCGCGAACGCCCGAGGCGGAAAGCCCTGCTTTGCTCGAGTGAAGAATGTTGAAAGTCTCCTGGAGTGAAGACTTTTTGAATTCCGAAGTCGGCTTAATTTGATAGTCCATCAGTCTCGTTTCCAATATCTTAATGAATTTGGGATGAATCCGGTTTCCTGCCGCGCCGAGAGGGGAAGTGGCGCTTCCCCGCCGCGGCGCAACACGTCCGTTATATTCGATGCACGAATCTGCTATAAGTACTTCGCCGCGGCGCCGGAATCCGAGGTTCCCGGCCGAACGGCGGCGCGGCCGTTTCACGATCGGAGCGATGTTCCTCTGATTCTTGATTACATCGGCTTGAAGCTTGCGGAGTCCACATAGAAATACCGAGTTACGCCGACGGTGGCAAGTCCGCCCCAATAGGGGCTGTCCGTCCCCCAATGGTTCAAGAAGAAATGCGCGGGTGCGGAAGGAACATCCGTCGTATGAACCGCCACCTGCTGTCCGTCAATGAAGTACGTAATGCTCCCGGCCTGCCACACGTACGAGTAAGTATGGAAAGCCCCGCTGACATCCGCAAGAGGAAGCTGAGTATAGGTTTCGGCGCTCGGCGGAGGATTTTGGGAAGGGTTTGGGTTCAGCCAATTAACCGCGAAAATATAGCCCGGGCTCAGGCCCGAAAACTCCCAATCAATTTCAGTTTCGGAATTATTGACGTAGATGAAGCCCGCTGAAACGCTTCCCGGAACCGAGTCCCCTGCCCCTGTCGGAGTCGCAGAGGTTGAAGACATTCTCATCCGCCATGTATAAGTTCCATAACCGTACGTCTTGCGCGTGTAAATCTCACCGCCATCGGAAATCACTCCGGCGGCGTTTGTGCCCACGGCACCGGTCTGCTGAGTCAAGGTGAGCGCCAGGCAACTGCATCCGTTCTGAGTAAGGCTGACGTGGCTTGGCAAAAAATAGCCGATGTGCTCATCAGCGATGTAGCCCGGCGCCTGCCCGTTTGCGACAACCCAAAACTTCGTATTCAACGATTTTTCCGTAAAATCGTCAGACCAGCCTGAGGCGGACGCTTGCTTGTGCGAACGGGCGAACGCAACCCCGCTCGCCAGCGCTGCAACCAGTGCGATTGCGCCAGCGAGACTGCCGGCCGGCCTCCTTGCCATTGGAAAAACCTCCAAATCGAGGCGAATTTACAGGAAAGACGCCTGCCGGTCAAGAGAAATTGTCAGAGCTTGTTTGCGGCCCTCAATACTGACGAACTTCGACAACCCGGCCGTCCCTGAAGGTCACGAAGAGAATGTGGGGCGGCTGGCCGTAAATCCAGTTCACTTTCGTCACTTCTCCGTCTTTTCCAATGCTGCGCACTCTTTGGTCGGGCACGCCCTTGGCGGAAATCACGGCGCTGCGATTCATTCCAACCAGCACCTTGTGATTTTTGATAGCTTTTTTGAAATTCTTCGGAAGATCCGGCGAGTAAAGAACCGTCGGCATCACACGGTTGAAATCTAGCGCGGCTGCGAGCAGGCGCTTCGCCTCCACGGATGTCAGGCTCGAAGGCGTTCCGCCCGGCCATCGAAGCGTCGCGTAGGAACCTTGCGCCCGATTCGAGGGCTGCGCAGGCGCGATGGGTTGGGTGGTCGAGCCGACGCCGATTTGGATGTGTTGATACCACTTCCCATGCTGCCTTCCGCCGTTGATCACAAAAATAATCGAATGCGGTTTGAAGACGATTTTCGTGATTTCGACGGGAACACCCGGAGCAACCGCTTCGCCGTGATCCCGAAGTTCCGTCTGAACTTCCTGCTGATCGAGCTGGCCTCTGGCATTGATGTATACGCCGCGCTTGCCGACCGGAAAGCCGACTTTGGCGACGGCGATTTGCCCGACGAAGGCGCGTATCAAGTCAATCCGGCCCGTTACGGAAAGCCCGTCCGAAGCATGAAGAGAAAGAGACAAGCCGGAGAAAACAACCAGAAGGGGAAACAGCGCGATCCGCTGAAGACACGCCGCACGCGAACGGCGCCACGAGCCGGCGAACTGCCGCGGGAACGCTCCTTCAAGTGCTCGCGGGCTCTGCGACGCGCCATAAAACCGCAGAAATTCGCGGGCGCCCAAGGCGCTTGTCCAAGACTTGCCGCAGATGCGACGGTTCCGCATTCCCCGCCTCCGCAGCCGCTCCGCGCGGAAATCCTCTATCATTATACCGCGAGCCCGGCTCACCCCTCCGGCGATTCTTCACCCCACGTTTCGTGATCGGAGCGGACTTCGAGCCCGGTGCGCGATACCGAAAAATTGATGATGTCGCCGCCCAGCTGCCGCAAGCATTCTTCGACCGCGGGCTTCGTTCCAGGCTCGACCTGGAAAACAACGCACCCGCCGCCGCCCGCCCCGCAGACTTTGGCGGCTTTCGTGCCGTATTTGCGGGACTGCTCGATCATGCGGTCGATCTTGGGCGTAGAAATGCCTTTGAAATTCCGCTTGCGGTTTTCCCATTCGAGCGCCAGTAATTCCGCAACGTCATTCCAGTCGCCGGCGAGCAGCGCCTCGCGCATTTGACCCGCGATGGTTGCGATCTGGTTGAAGTTCTTGCGAACGCGAGGATCGCCGTCAATGTGCGACTTCATGACTTCCCAGTTGTTGATGGCGGAGTCGTGCGGCTGGCCGGTATAGCAAAGGACGAAACGCTTTTCGAGCTCGGAAGCGGGGAGCGGGAGCTTTTCACGCTTCACGCCGTCGCTTTCGAGGTGGACCGCGTTCGAGCCGCCGTAGAGCGCCGGGAAATAATCCTGCCAGCCCGTGGGCACGCGAATGACGATGGCTTCGATGTTCTTTGCGATTTCAAGAATCTGAGCGCGCGTGACGCGGCGGCCCGTCACGCGAGCCAGGCCGCCGCAAAGAGCAATGTTGAGCGCCGAGGAACCGCCGAGACCCGCCCCCGCCGGCACTTCCGAGACCGTCCGCACCGTCACTCCACGCCGCGGCTCGAAGAAAACCGTCAGCTCCCTCACCAGCGGCAGCGCCGATTTCGCGCGCGCCAGCTCGCCGAGCGATTCGTAGCTTTCCTGAATTTTGCGGTCTGCGGAAATCAGAACGATTCGGCGGTCTGCGCGCGTCTCGACCACGCATGACGCGTACCAGCGAATCGCAATGTTCACCGTCTGGGCGCCCGGATGAAAAAGGTACAGCGGCCAGATATCCACCGTACCGCCGGCAAGGTCCACTCGCGTGGGCGCCCTCGCTTCAACTCGCATATTCACCTCGAATCATGGAAGTGAGCGGCTCTTATTGGGTGTTGATTTGCATCGTCTGATCCATCGTGAACGTCGGCCCGCCCGCGGTCGCCGTAGCCTCCGGCGTCGCCGTCAGGGTAAATCCTTGTCCGTCGTTGGTCGCGATGGAAAACTGGTAACCCCGGAAATCGCTGCCGCTGAACGTGACCGCGTCCGATTTGTGAAGCTGATTGAGCGAAGCATAGACCCCGTGGCTCGCCATATACATCTGCTCGGCTTGCCCGACGGCCAGCATCTCGTTCTTCACCCCGACCACGTCAATCACCTGCTCGGGCGGCGCCGCGCCGGAACCGGTATTGACGAGTTGAGTTTTCACGATGAAGTACACAACGCCCAAGGTGACGAGAAGACCCACCAACCCGACCGCCCTCTTCATTTTCCGACTCCGCTTTGGTTTTCTCAGCCGTGGAGTTTTAATCGCGCACCTTGTCCCGCGCGCTCCGCAGCCCCCAACCCTTCACCAATCGCGCCTATTCTCTCTACTCGCCGCTCCAAATGCAAGGACGAAAAGCGGTCGCCCACAGAAAACTTGCGCCCGGAAGGTGTGCGACCTCGAAAACTCCTGGTCGAAAGCCCCCCGAGAATGGTCTAAAAAGCGCTCCGGAAGCGGCACTTTCGTACTATTTGACACTGCCCTGCCCATGCCATACACTCATAGCGTCATGCGGATTCCTGAAATCCTCAACCAGAGCGAGTAAGCGTAGGCCGGCCGCCTTCGCACGGGGTTCCGCCCGGGAGGGAATATGAAGAAAGTCGCCGTAGTTATTGCTGTGTTGATGTGCGCAGGGATCGCTCGCGGCCAGGGTCTGCGGAAGGGGACTGTGATCGTTCCGCCGACAAACTCAGTCCCGCCCCAGGATATCGGCAAGCGGTCGCATACCAACTTCCTGATCTTCGTTCCATCGGCGAAAAACGGCAAGCCCTCTCCGCAAAGCTCATCGCCCACGGGCGAAATACCACAGTCTCTCTCCTGCGTTTATCAAACATGGGCAGGGAACAATAGCTCCGGCTCGGGCTGCCCAATCACTACATCCGGCTACGCGCTCCCCAGCGGGGGCGCGAACGTTATCGCCATCGTTGACGCCTACGACTACCCGACGGCATCAAGCGACTTCCAGACCTTCGCCCAGCAATTCGGTTTGCCTTACGGCAATGAGTGCGGCGTGAACCACAACGCGGCGTGCTTCCAAAAGGTCTATGCATCAGGCACACCCAAAGCGAATTGCGGTTGGGCGCAGGAGGAATCGCTCGATATCGAGTGGTCGCACGCCATGGCGCCCTACGCTCAAATCATCCTGGTCGAGGCTGCCTCGAACTCGAACGCTAACCTGCTGACTGCGGTACAAGTCGCAAGCAACCTGGTGGCCAGCGCGGGCGGCGGCGAAGTCTCGATGAGCTGGGGTGGCAGTGAGTTTTCATCCGAGGTCGGTTACGACTCGTCGTACTTTTCGACTCCCGGCGTCACTTACTTCGCTTCGAGCGGCGACACCGGCGGCAAAGTCATCTGGCCGTCAGCTTCTTTCAACGTCGTGTCCGCGGGCGGCACGAGTGTCAATCGCAATTCCAGCGGCCTCTTCGCCAACGAGACGACTTGGACCAGCGCGGGCGGCGGACCCAGCAGTTACGAGACGGCACCTCTCTATCAGGAAGTCGTCCCCTTCGTTTATTCATCGGGATTCAGGGGAACACCTGACATTTCCTTTGACGCGAACCCCTACACCGGCGTGTCGGTTTACGACAGCACTTCCTGCCAGGGACTTGTGGACTGGATGGTTTTCGGCGGGACCAGCGTGGCCTCGCCTTCGCTCGCCGGCATCGCCAATGAATCGGGAGCGTTCACAGGCGGCTGGGACGGCGGCAGCAATGGCTCGAGCGTACAAAGCGGCCTCTACGCCAACTACAACACCGCTGCCGGCGGCAAAGGTAGCCTCGACACCGGCAGCACGAGTTCAGACACGTGCACCTATACTTCGCCCAACGGTCCTCCATTCAACGACATCACAACAACCTCAGCGGGCAGCTACAACGCAATGGGCTGCTGGGATTACGCGAGCGGCATCGGCAGCGTCCGCGGGTTGACGGCCTTTTCGAGCGGCGGCTCAAGTTCAGGTGGCGCCCCTCCAGCCCCGACGGGCCTGACAGCGACTGCAGGCAATGGCCAGGTGACGCTATCTTGGAACGCTTCTTCGGGCGCGACGAGCTATGACGTTCTGTGGTCAACCTCGAGCAGCGGACCTTTCAGTTCGACAAGCACCACCTCGACTCCGTATACCGTTTCAGGCCTCACCAACGGCACGCTGTACTATTTCGAGGTTGAAGCGGTCAACAGTTCCGGCACGAGCGCGGCCTCAAACGAAGTGAGCGCCACGCCCACCGCTCCCTCTTTCTCGCTCTCCGCTTCGCCCACGAGTTTCTCGGTGAAGCAAGGTGCGTCCGGCAGCAGCTCGATCACGGCTACGTCTTCCGGCGGATTTACGGGGAGTGTTACGTTGAGCGTATCAGACTGTCCAACGGGAGCGACCTGCTCGTTGTCGTCAACCTCCGTTACGTTCGGGACAAGCCCACAAACTTCGGCTCTGACCGTCGCCACTACTTCCACGACGCCGACCGGAACCTACGCAGTGTCAGTTTCAGGATCGAATAGCACCGGCACGATAAAGAGCTCGACCACCGTCTCGGTCACGGTGACCAACTCGAAGCACGGCAAGCATGGGATCCGTTAAGGACCCGGATCGCCTTCACGGCGCTTCGATTTAAGCCGGCGGGCGCCGAATAAAATCTTGCTTGAGCCGCTTCGCAAGGTGAGAAGCGGCGAAGGACGGATTCATCGGTGGTCATCTCCCGCGCCTCCGGCAGCGCCGAGCGGCGCTGGGCCGAAGCACCCAGTGTATCGGCCTGTGAATCAAAACCCTCGGAGGACGCGCTCAACCGCACCATCGCAACTCGTGAAGGGGCTCTCTCCTACTCTTTCAATCCAGCACTCGTCGGACAAAGTTTGCAGCCGTCGGCTATAATGGCGGAAGTCTGCGCCCGGGGGCGATAGGGGAGGCTGCATTTGAACGGACGGGAAGTAGCCGGGACTGCTGCAAGCTGGCTTCTCTTATTGTTGGCGGCGCCATTGGCTGTCGGTGCGGCCGTGCAGCCGGCGCCTGTTCCTGCCCCTCCTGCTTTGACCACGCCCGTCGCGCCGCCTCTGCCGGGCATCACGGGCAACTCCATCCTCGAAAATCTTATGGAACACAATCGGGCGCGCAATGCGGCTCTTCTCGGATACTCCGCGCAGCGAAGCTACGCGCTCTCAAACACCGAAGGGCACGTCTACGCTGAGGAAACCGTCCAAATGGATTTCCACGAGCCGGGCATGAAGACTTTTCAGTTCGAATCGGGCGAAGGCTCCTGGTTGGTGCGGCAACTCGTCTTCCGCCGCTTAATGGACGACGAAAGCAGGACGGCCAGCGGCGCTGCCAACCGCCGCAGCGCCCTCTCGCCGGAAAATTATTCCTTCCGCTTGCTCGGCGAACAGTGGGTCGGCTCGTACGACTGCTACGTCGTCCAAGTCACGCCGAAGCGTCGGGGGATGTACCTGTTTACCGGCAAAGTCTGGCTCAACATGCCGGACTACGGCATCGTCCGGGTCACCGGCTCGCCCGATCGCAAGCTCCCCTTTCTCATCAAGCGGATCGTCTTCGTTCGCCAGTACGAAAAGATCGGCTCTTTCTGGCTGCCCGAGTCCGATTGGACAGACGTCCAGGTCCGGCTGATCGGACGCAGGATTTTCTCCATCCGCCATTGGGATTACTCGCTCCACCGCACCGTCACCGCCTCGCGAAACTAGCTCGGAAATTACCTCACGCCTGTTCGTGTTAACATGACGAAGATGCAGGACGAAATCACGCCGGTGGTCGGGAACCGCTCTCTCACCGGCGGTCATTATCTGCTCAGCCTCTATTCTCCGCGGCAGGCGCGCGCGACGCGCCCCGGCCAGTTCGCCATGGTGCGGCTGCCCGGCCGCTCGGATGTTCTCTTGCGCCGGCCGATGAGCATTTACGAGGTCGCTCAGCGCTCAAAACATTCAAAGCCGGAAATTATCCGCCTCCTTTACAAGATCGTCGGCCGCGGCACGCGCATGATGGCGGAACTCAAGCCCGCCGACCGCGTCGGCCTGATCGCTCCCCTCGGGCACGGATTTTTCGAGGAAGAATATCTTGCGCGGGCGCTCGAAGCGGATGAGGTGCTGCTCGTTGCGGGGGGCATCGGCATTGCGGCACTGCTCATGCCCGCAAGGGAGTTGGCAGGTCGGGGCATTCGCGCGACGCTGTTCTTCGGCGGACGCACAAAGAATGACTTAGCAGGCCTTGCCGACTTCCGGCGCTCCATCCGCACCGCGGTTCTCTCAACCGAAGACGGCTCGCGCGGCCATCGGGGTTACGTCACCGAGCCGCTCGCTGATTATCTTCATCACCATTCCAAAAAAAGGTTTCTGCTGATGGTTTGCGGGCCGTGGCCGATGCTCGCCGCGTCGGTCGCACTCGTGCAGCGCTACGGCCATCCCTGCCTGGTCTCCATGGAAAACCGCATGGGATGCGGCCTGGGAGTTTGCCTGGGATGTTCGATTCGCGTTGATGGCACGGGCCACGGCGCGTACGAAAGAGTCTGCACGGAAGGGCCAGTCTTTTGGGCGGAAAAAGTTGCGTGGAACGCTGAGGCACCGCCGAAGGTTTGAGAAAAATGCCAAAGTCAAAAAGCCGAAAGCGAAATTTGCGGGCCCGAAGTGCGGATCCGGGAATTCGAGCTCCGCTCTCCGCAGGCGGAAAGGATCATTTTGAGCCGCAGCTTGCTACGACCATCGCCCGCGTTCGTTTCGAGAACCCCGTAATGACGGCGAGCGGCACTTTCGGCTACGGCCGAGAATTTGCGCGCCTGATTGATTTGAACCGCCTGGGCGGCATCGTGGTGAAAGGGATTTCCGCCGATCCGATGGAGGGCAATCCGCCGCCCCGCATTTATGAGACGGAAGCGGGGATGCTCAACGCGATTGGGTTGCAGAACGTCGGCGCGAAAAAATTTCTAACCGAGAAATTGCCCTTTCTTCGGACCCTCGAGACGCGCTGCGTCGTCAACGTCTTCGGTTACTCAACCGAGGATTACGTCCGCTGCATTGAAATACTGAACGCGGGCGACGGGATTGACGCTTACGAGCTGAACATTTCCTGCCCCAACACGCGCTGCGGCGGAATGGTCTACGGGAATGACCCGAAACTGACCGAAGAAGTGGTGCGCGCTTCGAAACGCGCCGCGCGCTTCCCCTTGTTCGTCAAGCTCTCACCGAACGTCACGGACATCACGGAGCTCGCGCGAGTTGCCGAGGGCTCAGGCGCCGATGCGCTCTCGCTCGTCAACACTTTCGTCGGCATGGCCGTGGACATCGAAACGCGCACGCCTCGCCTTTCGAACCTTACCGGCGGGCTTTCCGGTCCTGCGATCAAGCCTGTGGCGTTGCGGATGGTCTATCAGGTTGCGCAGGCCGTGAAAATTCCTGTGATCGGCATGGGTGGAATCGCTTCGGCCGAGGACGCGCTCGAATTCCTGATTGCCGGCGCGCAAGCCGTTCAGGTGGGCACCGCAAATTTTTACGCGCCCGCAACTGCGATTGATATTGTCGAGGGAATCCGCGGCTTCTGCCGCCGGAAACAAATTCACCTCACTGATTTGATTGGAAGCCTGAAGGCCGCCGCTGGCTCCGCAGTCTGAGCGCGCCGAAGCATCTGCTGTATCTTTCTGGAAATGACGAGGCGGATTTTCCATCCGTCGGCAGACGAACTCAGAATGATGGCTTCTCGATGGTTTTTAAGCAATTCGTCAACCGTCCTGAGATTTCCGCAGGCGCAGCAGAGCGACCTCCGGCGGGCATCCCACGCGAAACGGCAGGATGATTTTCCCGATGCCGCGGCTCACATAAATTTGGGTTCCGTTCAGCCGGTTCCAGCCTTCGACGAACTGTTTCCCGAATTTTGGCCGGCTCAAATATCCCCCGACCACCGGCAGGCGAACCTGGCCGCCGTGCGTGTGGCCGGACAAAACCAAATCAATCTGCCGCGCCGCCGCCCAAAAAATTCCGACGGGATTGTGGCACAACAAAATCTTCAATTCGTCCTGCGGCACTTGACGCAACGCCCGCTCCGGCCGGCCTCCGCCCCACCAGAAATCATCCACGCCGAGCAGCCAGAGGCGGTTCGAGCCGCTTTTGAGCGCCCAAGATGAGTCGCGAAGCACATGGATGCTCTGCGCTTCGAGCGCTCTTGCCATCCCGTCAGCGTCCACGTTGAAATCGTGATTGCCGAGCACGGCGAACACCCCGAGCCGCGCCCTCAGATTGCCGAGCGCCCTCGCCACGGGCCCGATGTATTCCGGCGAGAGGGTGACGTAATCTCCGGTCAGCGCGACGAGGTCCGGCCGCTGGCGGTTCGCGAGCCGCACCGCGTGGTCAACGTCCTCAATAGGCGTAAGAAGGCTGTGATGAAGGTCGGTAAGCAGGACGATTTTCAGGCCGTCGAATGTCTCCGGCAGGCGCGGCAGGCGGATGTCTGTGTGGGTGACGCTTGCTTGCGGTGAAAGAAGCCGCTGCGGCGGTGCAGGCTCTTCCCCGCCCAGTCGCAGCGTCGTGAATCGTTGCCGCCGGCTCGCTGCACGTCGGGCTTTCAGACGAACCTTCAATTCATCACCCGTTTTAGGCCACGAAAAGCGCAAGCGCTGATCTATGGCCGCGTCACCCCCGAAGACCCCGCCAAAACCTCCGAAAATACCTGGAGCATCTCGTCGTGGACCAGCCCGTTCGACGCAAAAATCTCCTCGCCGCGCAAATTGAACGGCCCTCCGTGCAAATCGCTGGTTCGTCCGCCGGCTTCCGTCACCAGCAGCGACCCCGCCGCTTTATCCCACGGATTCAGCTTCAATTCCCAAAACCCTTCAAAGCGCCCCGCCGCGACCGAGCAAAGGTCGAGCGCCGCGGAGCCTGGACGCCGCACGCCGTGGGTCAGTTGCGTGAATCGGTAGTAATACTGGATGTTCAGCTCATGATTGTTCGCAAAAGGAGGAAAGCCTGTGGCGAGGAGGCTCTCGGCAAGGCGCGCCGTTTTCGAGACGGTAATCCGGCGGTTGTTCAAGTAAGCGCCCGCGCCGCGCTCCGCCGTGTAAAGTTCCTCGCGCATTGGATCGTAAACGACTCCGGCAATCACTTCGTCGCGGTAAGCGAGCCCAAGCGTCACGCAGAAGACGGGAAACCCGTGCGCAAAATTCGTCGTGCCGTCGAGCGGGTCCACAAACCAGCAATAGTCGGAATCACTCTTCTTTTCCCCGCTCTCTTCCGCCACAATGGCATGCTTCGGAAAGCGGCTCCGCAATCGCTCCAAAATCAGCGCCTCTGACCGCCGGTCGGCGTCCGTCACCAAATCCGATTTGCGCTTGTAGGTGATTTCGTGCGGAGCTTTCGCCATCTGTGCCAGCAGTGCGCCTGCTTCCCGCGCGATTTCCACCGAAGCGTCCAGATAACTCTCCATCGTTTCCCCTTTTGTCTTCACCTCTCGACTGCAATCATTCCGCGCGCGCCGCCTCAGCCAGAATAATCGTTTGCCCTTCGCCTTCCGCCCACACTGCGCCGTCCGCGAAATGCTCTTTTTTCCAGATGGGGACGGTCTGCTTCACTCGGTCGATTGCCGCGCGGCACGCATCGAAGGCCGCGGCCCGGTGCGGCGCGGCGACGGCTATCGCCACGCTCACCTCGCCGATTTCAAGCCGTCCGATCCGGTGCGCCATTACCACGCCGGTAATCTTGTGAATTCGCCGCAACTCTTCACCGATCGCTTTCATCTGCGCCTCAGCCATCGGCTCATAGGCCTCGTATTCGAGATAAAGCACCGCCCGGCCGTGGGAATTATCTCGAACGATCCCCTCAAATGTCACCACGGCGCCGTCG
Source organism: Acidobacteriota bacterium (assembly GCA_021828285.1). GTDB lineage: Bacteria > Acidobacteriota > Terriglobia > UBA7540 > UBA7540 > JAKASG01. Next base: position 16,185 of record JAKASG010000012.1, read on the forward strand.
GCAGGCGTTTCAAGATCCTTTGCGACGCGCGCCGCGGAAATAGGCTCTCGCGTAATATAAAAGTTCCTCCCAGGCGCTCCACCACCCACGGGCGGGAGAAACGCGATCTCGTCGCCATCCCTCAGAACTGTTCCCGGCGTCGCAAATTCCTGATTCACGGCGTATTTGAGGGCTTTTCGCATCTCATCGAGCCGCGGAAATCGCCTTTGATATTCCCTCAGCAATGAGCCCAAAGCCTCGCCTTCGGGCAGCTCCAGCCGCTCACTTGCGAAGCCCGTCAGCTCGCGCGCCCAGCCGAAAAATAGCACTGTAACCTTCATCGGAATTTTGCGCTCACCACCAGTATACACGCGAACCGTCATGGCAATTCCCGGATTCCTCGACCCGCGGCCAGTTCGACCGCCGAGTTGCCGGTTGCCCGTGCGCCCGAAGATCATCAGGTCGATCCTCGAAAACCTCGGGTCGTTGCCTTGACCCAGTCAGGGTAGCATGCGTTCAAGGACCGGAAAACCGGGATCGTTTTCCCGCTTTGCAGGCTGTGGATGGAAGATCCGGAAACCTTTTTTAGAGCACGATTAAGGTTCGAGAGCTGGGCACGGCTTCCTGAGCACAGAAAGGAGAGCCGAGTCAAGTCTGGGAAATTGAAAACTGAATCCACCCTCGAGAAGGCGCGCGGGTTGGACGCGCTGGCTCATCAATAGAAGCGTTTCGCCCATTTCTCCGAAAAGCAACTTCACGGCGAAGGCCGGCAGGGGGAAAAAGGTGGGCCGATGGAGCGCGCGGCCCAATGCCTTCGTAAACTCGCGGTTCGTCACCGCGTTTGGGGCGACGGCGTTTACCGAGCCACGAAGCGCGGGCTCGGCAAGCGCGAATTCCACAATGCGCGTTACGTCATCGAGCGCAATCCAGCTCATGAATTGCATTCCGCCGCCAATCGGTCCGCCGAGACCGAATTTGAACGGCACGAGCATTCGCGCGAGCGCCCCGCCTTTAGGGCTTAACACGAGACCGAATCGCAAGCAGACAACACGAATGCCTTTGCCGGCCGCGGGGCCGGTTGCCGCCTCCCAGTCGCGACACACCTCGGCGAGAAAATCATTGCCGGAGCCGCTCGACTCATCCAGGCTTTCGTCGCCGCGATTTCCGTAATAGCCAACCGCCGACGCGCTCACGAGCACGCGCGGAGGTCTCGAGAGACGTGCCAGTTCCTCGCTCAGCAGCCGTGTCGATTGAATGCGGCTTTCGCGAATCTCCGCCTTTTTCTTGGCCGTCCATCGGCCGGAGATGTTCTCTCCCGCCAAATGGACCACGGCGTCGAACCCTTCGAGGGCGGTTGGATCGAGCACGCCCATCGCGGGATCCCAGACGACCGAAGGCTCGCCGCTCATGTCGCGGCGCCTTCGCAGTCGGACAACCTCGTGCCCCGAAGATTCGAGCGACGGAACGAGCGCCGATCCAATGAGTCCACTCGATCCGGAAACGACAATTTTCACTGAGCGTGCTCCCCTTCTCGCGCGATCCCGCCGCCGGCCCGCCCATCACCGCAGTTCGGCGGGAAGCTCAAAGAATTATACTAGCTTCACGATGGCGGATGTGTTTCTCGTCGGAGCAGATTGGCGGGAGCGGGCGCTCGTGCGAGCGCAGCTTCTCGAAGACGGCGTGGACGCCGAGGCGTACCTAACCACGCGGGAAGCATTGCGCAGCCTCGACCGGGCAGCGGCGCTGCCTGCACTTCTCGTCGCCGATCTCGCCGCTTCCGCCGATTTGTCAGAGGAAATCAAGCTTCTGGCCGAATGGGCCGATAAAATTCCCGTCTGGGTGATTGCGAGCCGGATGAATCGCGAGGATCCGCCGCTCACGGGACGAGGCTTCGAGCGGATACTTTACAGGCCCATTGATCTCGGCGAATTGGCCGAGGAAATCAAGCAGCGCCGGGGAGCGCGCCGGAGCGATTACTGAAACGTTTTACTGTCCGACGGCAGGCTGCTGTTGCGTGAGGCAGTGGAGAGTTCCTAATCCCCAAACCAGGTCCACCGAATGAATGCCGACCACGCTTCGGCCGGGAAATAGGTCTGAAAGTATGCCGAGCGCCACGCGGTCTTTCGGATCGTTGAACGTCGGAACGAGAACGGCGGCATTCGAAACGTAGAAGTTGGCGTAGCTTGCGGGCAAACGCTGGCCGTCGGTGAAAACGGGCGACGGCATGGGAAGCAAAACGACTTCGAGCCGCGAACCGTCTTCAAGGCGCAGAGCTTCGAGCCGCTCCCGATTTTCGTGAAGCGGCTCAAAATTCGGATCGTTTTTTCGTTCTTCGATTGCAGCCACAACCGTTCGTGGGCCGACGAAGCGGCAGATGTCGTCCACATGGCCGTGCGTATCATCGCCGGCAATTCCGCGGCCAAGCCAAAGCGTGTTTCGAACGCCGAGATAATCCCGCAGGATCGCCCCGAGCGCTTCACGCCCGATCTGCGGATTGCGCGGCTGGACGGTTCCATCGAGCAGGCACTCTTCAGTGGTCAGCAGCGATCCGCGGCCGTTCACGTCAATGCTTCCGCCTTCGAGCACCACTCGCTTGCCGCGATAGACCGCTGTAAACATCCGGTATTTATATTTGCGCGCAACGGCGGGAGCGACGCGAGCATCTTTTTTCCAATTCGGATATTTCGCCCATCCATTGAACCGGAATTGAACGACGGCGGTTTCCGCGGAGCTGTCGCGCTTGACGAACATCGGGCCAAAGTCCCGCGTCCACCCGCGATCGGTGGGCGAACGAAAAAACTCGACGCGCGCCGTCTCGACGCCCGCGCGCCCGAGCACGCGCCGGGACTGGACTTCATGCGCTTTGGAATTGACGAGGATGCGGACGATTTCACCGGGAACAATTTTGCGCACAATCTCCGCGTAAACCCAGGGGATGGGCGCGAACTTTCCCGGCCAGTCGCTGAGGTTGTGCGGCCAGCCGATCCAGGTGGCTTCGTGCGGCTCCCATTCGGCCGGCATGCGGAAGCCGAGCTGGGCGGGCAGACGGCTCACTGCGCTTTTTTCACCTTCGGGTTCGGTTCGAGGAAGCGCTGCTCGATGCCCGAGTAAGCGTCTATCCGGCGGTCGCGCAGGAAAGGCCAGTGACGCCGCACGGTCTCGAGGCGGCCGAAATCCACTTCCGCAAAAAGAATTTCTTCGCGATCGCTCGAAGCTTCGGCAATCACCGCGCCTTGCGGATCGGCGACGAACGATGAACCCCAGAACTCGATGCCGGCGCTTTCGGCATCTGCTTTTTCAAGTCCGACGCGATTCACGGCGGCCACGTAAACACCGTTCGCGATGGCGTGGCCGCGCTGGACGGTTCGCCACGCATCGAGCTGCCGCGCGCCGTAACGCTCTTTCTCACTCGGATGCCAGCCAATCGCCGTCGGATAAAAAATCGCGTCCGCGCCATCGAGCGCCGCGAGGCGCGCCGCTTCCGGATACCACTGGTCCCAGCAGATGAGCGGAGCAATGCGGCCCGCGCGGGTCGGAAAAGCGTGGAAGCCGAGATCGCCCGGAGTGAAATAGAATTTTTCGTAATAGCCGGGATCGTCGGGAATGTGCATCTTACGGTACAGGCCGGCGATTTTACCGGAGGCGTCAATGACGACGGCGCTGTTGTGGTAAACGCCTGCGGCGCGGCGCTCGAAAATGGGCGCAACGATCACCGCTTTCGCGCGGTGCGCAGCCCGGCCGAGCGCGCGGGTGGTCGGCCCTGGAATCGGCTCGGCGAGGTCGAAAACCCGAACGTCTTCCCGCTGGCAAAAATAGCGCGAGGCGAAGAGCTCCGGCAGGCAGACGATCCGGGCGCCCGAGCGCGCGGCGCGCTCGATGAAGTTCAGGGCGCGGCGAAGGTTTACTTCCGGATCCTTCGCACAGGCCATCTGCGCGAGGCCAATCTTGAATTTTTGGTTCGCCGCCATCGAGGAAAAAGCATACACGACTCTTCCGAGTTGCGCTACAATGCGCGCGAATGCGGAGCAAGGAGCAGACCATGGGCGAGACCAATCGAGCGAGCGGCGTCAGCCGGCGAAAATTCATCAAGGATACGGCGCTTGCCGGAGCGGGCGCGGCGATGCTCGGAGGGCTTGCGCCAGCGCGCGCGCTCGGCGCGAACGACCGGATTCGCATCGGGGTGCTGGGCACGGGCGAGCGGGCGCGATATCTCATGTCCATTTTCAGGCGTGAGCCTTCGGTCGAGCTTGCGGCGATCTGCGACGTTTATGTGCCGCATCTCAAGCGGGCGGCGGAGCTTGCCGCGCCCAAGGCTCGCGCGACGAACGATTACCGGCTGGTGCTTGAGGATAAGGACATTGACGCGGTCATCATCGGCGCGCCCGATCACTGGCACAAGACGATGCTTGTGGAATCCGTGCGCGCGGGGAAAGACGTTTATTGCGAAAAGCCGATCATCCACGACATCGGCGAGGGCCAGCCGATTCTCGACGCAGTCGCCGAGACGCGTCGCGTGGTGCAGACGGGAACTCAGCAACGAAGCTGGCCGCATTATATTCTCGCGAGCGAAATCGTTTCCTCCGGCCTGCTCGGGAAGATTACTTTCATTCACGCCTATTGGTACCAGAACTATTACAACAGCAACGGCTGGGAAGCGATGATGACCATCAATCCCGCCGAACTCGATTGGGGACGCTTTCTCGGCGATGCGATGAAGCAGGATTTCACGGCGGAAAAATACATCTGGTGGCGCTTTTATTGGAGTTTCGGCGGCGGCATTCTGACCGATCTTTTCACTCACTGGGCGGACGTGATTCAGTGGTATATGAAACAGACGTCGCCCGAGACGGCGACGACGACCGGTGAGCTTTACCTGATGAACTGGGAATGCCCGGACACGATTGCCGCTGTTTACGAATTTCCCGGAGACTTCAACGTCACGTTCACGGGCGCGCTGAATGACAGCATCGGCGACGGCGGAATCGAGTTTCGGGGCACGAAAGCCACGCTCAAAATTGACCGCGCGCACTTCGCCGTCTATCCCGAAGGCCAGACGTGGGTGAGCGGCCGGATGGAGCCGAAGCCCGAGATTTTCGCCCGCTCCGAGCGCGACGGCACGATTGACCACGTCAAAAATTTTCTCGATTGCATGAAGACCCGCAAAACGCCAAATGCTCCCGTGAGCGCCGGATTTCAAGCCGCGCGAACTTCCTGGATCGGCAACATCGCGCTCCAGCGCGGCCTCAAGACCGTTTGGGACGCCGAGAAACATCGCGTGGTTTCCTGAGGACGAGCTGCGCGGCGATCAAAACCGGCCGGCAATTTGAGGGTAAAGAACGGCGACCTGGGCTCGGGTTTCCTCGAGCGACCCGGAACAATCAATCACAAAATCGGCCCGGCGGCGTTTTTCTTCGACAGGCATTTGAGCGGCCATCCGGAGCTCGGCGGCTTCGCGTGGCAATCCCGTTTTGGCCATGAGCCGCTCGAGTTGCTGTTCCGGCCGGCACCAGGTGACGATGACTTTGGAAAATCGTCCGCCGATTCCCGCTTCAAACAGCAGCGCCGCGTCCACCAGGATGAGCTGCTTCGGGTTGTCCGCGACAAAGCTCGCGGCGAGTTTTTCGGTTTGCTCGATGATGCGCGGATGAAGGATGGCGTTCAGCCGTTCGAGCTTCGAGCGGTCGGTGAAAACCAGCGCGCCCAGGCGGCTGCGGTCAATCTCGCCGCTGCTTGCGAGAACGCCGCGGCCGAACGCTTCAACCACTTCGCGATAGGCCGGAAGCGGCGGCATGAGAAGTTCGTGGCCGATGCGGTCGGCGTTAATGACGCGCGCGCCGAGCGACTCGAACATTCCTGCTACGGTTGTTTTTCCTGACGCGATGCCGCCCGTCAAGCCGGTATAAGGCATGGGTTGGATCTGCGCGGTTCCGCTTTCCTACAGCGGGCTTGAAGCCGCCGGTCTCTTGCCGGCTCTCCGCATTTCGGCGGCGCGCACGGTATTTGCCATGAGCATGGCGATGGTCAGCGGGCCGACGCCGCCCGGCACCGGCGTGTACGCGCCCGCCTTTTCAGCCACGTCTTCGGGATGAACGTCTCCGACGAGGACCGATCCCTTCTCTTCCAGCGCGCGAAGCTTGTCGGCCGGATTGCGATAGATGCGGCGAATCTCTTCCGCCGTGCTCAAGCGATTGATGCCGACATCCACGACCGTCGCGCCCGGCCTGATGAAATCGCCGGTGACGAACGCGGGTTTCCCCATGGCCGCGATGATGATGTCGCCTTCGCGGGCGACGGCCGCGAGATCCCGCGTCTTTGAATGGCAGATCGTGACGGTCGCGTGCTGGTGAAGCAGTAGAAGCGCGACGGGCTTGCCGACGAGGTCGCTCCGGCCGATGACGACGGCGCGCGCGCCTGCGATTTCAATCCCGCTGCGGCGGAGAATTTCGATGACGCCCGCGGGCGTGCAGGGAATCAATCCGGGACGGCCGCTTGCAAGCCGACCGATATTCACGGGATGGAGCCCATCCACGTCTTTCGCCGGGTCCACGGCTTCAAGGACGCGCCGCGCGTCCACTTGGGGCGGGAGCGGAAGCTGAACGAGAATTCCGTCAATGTCGCCGCGCGCGTTGAGGCTGCGGACGAGTTCGAGCAATTCTTCCGTCGTAGCGGAAGCGGGGCGCTCGATTTTTTCACTGAAAAGCCCCAGCTCCCGGCTGGTCTTGACCTTGTTGCGAACGTAAATCTGCGACGCGGGGTTTTCACCCACGAGCACCGCAGCGAGGCCGGGCGTGATCTGTTTTTCGGCGAGCGCGCGGATTTTGGCTCCCAATTCCGTTTTGATCTCATCACGAATTTTGTTGCCATCGAGAATCCGGGCCGTCACGCGCCGCCTCCGGGAGAGAATTTGAATTTCTGAGTTTAGCACACCCGATACCTAAGGTTTGGAGGGGTCGTGGCTTTCGACTATAATGGCGGAGAGCAGTTGCGCCGGAATTCTCGAGTAGCGGGGCCATTCATACGGGCGCCCGGCACCCGCAAGCGCGCATCGGTCGAAAGAGGAAGGAGCAAAGACTGTGGCAGAGCCTTTGGTGACTTCAGTTAAGGAAAAACCGGTGAAATTCGGAATTCAGGAAATCATGCGATTCCTGCCCCACCGTTATCCGTTTCTGATGGTGGACCGCGTGATCGAGTTCGAGCGGGAAAAGCGCATCGTCGCCATCAAGAACGTCACCATCAACGAGCCTTACTTTCAGGGACATTTTCCGGGCGCGCCGGTGATGCCGGGCGTTTTGATCATCGAATCCATGGCGCAGGCGGGCGGCATCCTGGTGCACGCCGACGTGCCCGACACGCAACAGAAGTTGATCTATCTGACCGGCATCGAGAACGCGAAGTTCCGCCGGCCTGTGGTCCCGGGAGACCAGTTGCGCGTCGAAATGGAGTTGACGGGCTTGCGCAATCAATTCGGGAAGATGCAAGGGCGGGCGAGCGTCGAAGACAAGCTTGTGGCCGAGGCCGTCGTGCTCTTTGCCATCGTGGACCATCCAGGCAAATGAAAGCGCATCCCACCGCCATCGTTCATCCCCGCGCGCGCGTCGCTTGCAGCGCCAAGATAGGCCCGTACAGCGTGATCGGGGAGGAAGTGGAACTCGGCGAGGACTGCGAAGTGATGGCGCACGTTGTGCTCGAAGGTCCGCTGAAGCTCGGCAAAGGGAACCGCGTGTTTCCGTTCGCCTCGCTCGGCCAGCCGCCGCAAGATATGAAATACCGAGGCGAGCGGACGTCCATCGAGATCGGCGATGGAAATGCCTTCCGCGAATACGTGACGGTGAATCGCGGAACGGTGCAAGCCGGCGGCGTGACGCGAATCGGGAATGACAATTTGTTGATGGCCTATGTCCACATTGCCCACGACTGCCAGCTCGGGAGCCACATTGTGATGGCGAACAGTGCTTCGCTCGCGGGCCACGTCGAGATCGGGGATTATGCGATCGTCGGCGCATTCTGCGGCGTCCACCAATTTACGAGGATTGGCGCCTACTGCTTCCTCGGCGCTTACACCATCATCAATCAGGATATTTTGCCGTACATGAAAACCACCGCCGACCGCGCCATGAAAGTGCTCGGCGCGAACCGCATCGGGCTCGAGCGCGCGGGTCTCGCGAAAGAGGACATTGACGAGCTGGATGGCGCCTACAAGCTGCTTTGCCGGTCGAAGTTGAATACACGCCAGGCGCTCGAAGCCATTGAAGCGCGGAGCTTCAAGTCGCCGCACGTGAAAGTGCTGGTGGATTTCATCCGTTCCTCCGAGCGCGGCGTCGCAAAATAATGGAGCCGAAAGGGCAGGTCAAATCGAGCGCCGGAGCCGAGCGGTTCGCCGTCATCGCAGGGAACGGCCGATTCCCGTTTTTCGTCGTCGAAGCCGCGCGCGAACAAGGCATCCATCCGCTCGTCGTCGCGATCAAGGAAGAAGCTTCACCGGAGCTCAGCCGGAAAGCTGAGTCGGTGCGCTGGCTGGGACTCAGCGAAGTCGCGCAATGCCTCGAGCTGCTCGGAAGCGAACGCATCACCAAAGTAGTGCTCGCAGGACAAGTGAAACACGCGCAGATTTTCGGCGGCGTACGCGGCGACAGCCTTGCAGCCGAAGCGCTGAACGCGATGGACCGCAAGAACACCGATGCCCTGATTGGCGCGTTCGTCGAGATGATCGAGCTTCGCGGCATCGAAGTCGTGGATTCGACGTTTTTCCTGAAGCCCCTGATCGCCGCTCCCGGTGCAATCGCGGCGCGGCGTCCGGACGAGAAGGAAATGGCGGACATCGCCTACGGCCGCGAAATCGCCAAACAAATCGCGGCGCTTGACGTCGGCCAGACTGCTGTGATCGCCGACCACGCCTGCGTGGCCGTCGAAGCGATGGAAGGAACGGACCTGACCATCGAGCGCGCGGGGACGCTCTGTAACGGAAAGCCGCTGGTTGTCGTCAAAGTGAGTAAGCCTAGCCAGGACATGCGATTTGACGTGCCGGTGGCGGGCGTGAAAACGATTCAGGTGATGAAGCGCGCGAATGCCCGCGTCCTGGCTCTCGACGCCGGCAAAACGCTGCTGTTTGACCGCGAACGAATGATTGCCGAAGCCGACGCCGCGGGCATCGCCATTTGGGGAATGGAAGCTTAGCGCAATTGGCCGGACTGGGGCCGGGACTCCGCAAGACCGGCGGACGGTCCTTGGCCCGTAGGACGGATTCAGCTCAGGTCGAGAAAGATTCTGCTTGATGCCTGCGGAGGGGAACAGCGGAAAAATCGCGGTCGCGGTGATTGGCGCAGGTGAGCACGGCGGAAATCATGCGCGCATTCTCCAGGGCATGAACGGAGTCGAACTTGCGGGCGTCTATGACATCCGCGCGGAGCGCTCCCAGGAAGTCGCGGCCGGCCTTGGAGTGCAAGCCTTCGAGAATCTTGAGCAAGCGCTCGGCGCGGCGCAAGCCGTAAGCGTCGTCGTGCCCACGAGCGACCACGCGACCGTCGCCGAGCAAGCGCTCGCGCGCGGGTTGGACGTCCTGGTGGAGAAGCCGATTGCCCGCACGCTTGAGGAGGCCGACCGGCTCATCCAAAAGGCGCATGAGGCGGGACGCATCCTCCAAGTCGGCCATCTCGAGCGATTCAATCCCGGCGTCATCGCGGCCAAGGCGATTACCCGCAAACCGATGTTTTTTGAAATTCACCGCCTCGGGGTCTTCGCGCCGCGGAGCCTGGATGTGGACGTAGTCTATGACTTGATGATTCACGATCTCGACCTCGTCCTGTGGCTCACCGGCTCACGAGTCGAAACGATCCACGCCGTGGGATTGCCGGTGCTTTCCGACCGCGTGGACATTGCAAACGCCCGGCTGGAATTCAAAAGCGGCGCCGTTGCAAACCTGACGGCAAGCCGCGTGAGCACGGAAAAGGTCCGCAAGTTCCGTTATTTTCAGCCTCACGAATACATTTCAATCGACTTCACGCGCCGGGACGCACTGGCGCTCTCCGTCGAACGCGAGGGTTCTGCGCCGCACATCAACTTCCGCAAGCTGGAAGGCCCTTCAGGAGATCCTCTCGATGCGGAACTTGAAGCTTTTGTTGACTCGGTGCGTACGCGCAAACCTCCGCTCGTCAGCGGCATCGAGGGACGCGCCGCCCTCGAACTGGCCGCGAATGTCGCGCTTTGCATCGAACAATATGCGCGACGGGTTCATGAGGTCAACGCCTGACGGCGAACCGTTGCCGGAGGAAAGGGAGTTGGCACGGAGTTGTGCCGGCGGGAAAGCGCTCGCTCTCTCATCCTGAGCGGGCGCCAGAAGAGCAGATTCCGCAATGCGTGAAGACGAGACCCTTAAGTTCCTGCTCGAGGATGCGTCTGAAGTCGATCGCTGGCGCCGGGGCGCGGCGTTCCTCATTGCAGTAATTCTGCAAGCACTTGTTGTTGCGATCCTCATCATCTCACCGCAATTTTTCACGAATGCCGCGAGGCTGGTCGGAATCCAGGTTCACCCGAAGCCACAGACGGAGACGACCTTCCTCTCTTTTCCCACTCCCTTGCTGAAGCGGATCATCAAACCGCCAAAAACAAACATGCTTTCCGATAGGAACAGGCTCGCCCAAGGCCGGTCGCCGGTGATTAACAAGAACGGCCTGACCATGCCCTATATCAAAGGCAACAGCGAACTTCCGAAGCTGGCAGGCGGGGAACATAAACCCACGCCTAGGCCGACACCTCCTCCGGGCAATCCCGCGCCGAAGCCACAACCTGCCTCGCCCCCTCAGGCGCAACAGAGTCCTCCGCCCAAGCCGAAACCCGCTCTCGAGGCCCAATTGCAGATGCAAAATGTGAACCGCGAGAAATCTCCAGCCAGCCGCCTCGATTTTCCCCTCGACACACCCGGCCAGGCAATCCGATCTTCGCTTGAGGCCGCCGCTCAAAACCGCGCTTCGGGCGAAGTCCCCGGCCACGGCAGCGGAGAAGACCAGCTTCAGAACGTCAATCCGAATTTTTCCACCTCCGGGCCGATCATCCTTTCGAATACGCGGGGGGTGAATTTCGGGCCTTATCTGGCAAGGCTCCTTTACGTGGTTCGCCAGAACTGGTATGCCATCATTCCCGAATCCGCGCGCCTCGGTGAAAAGGGGCGCGTGGCGCTGCTGTTTGACATCGCAAGAGACGGCACGGTCCATAACTTGCGACTGCTATCGTCCTCGGGTTCGCAAGCTTTGGATTTGGCGGCTCTTGCTTCCATCAAGGCTTCGAACCCATTCCCGCCGCTTCCGAGCTCCTTCACGGGAAATCACCTGACTCTCGAGTTCATTTATCTCTACAATGAAAACGGTCGTTGAAAACGGTCATTGAACCGCCCGCTGGGGTTGGTTAGAATTTTAGCTGTGAGAGGTCCGTTCGAAGCGAGAGGCGAGTGTCGGGGGCGGGATACGGCCCGGCTTCCTCTTGAAAGCGTTCCCCGGCCTTCATCCGAGCATGAATCATCCATCTCGCAACCAACTCCTTGGAGCACTCGTGGCGCTCGCTCTGATTCTTGCCACGCTCCTTTTTCGTTATCTGCGGATACTGCTGTGGGCGCATTAAACGCGACTCCGCTTCTCATCGCCGTGGTAGGGCCGACGGCGTCCGGCAAGTCCGCTTTGGGCCTGGCGCTAGCCGAGCGATTCAACGGAGAAATCGTCAACTATGATTCGGTACAGCTCTACAGGGGCTGCGACATTGGTTCGGGAAAACTGGCCCCGGGCGAGCGTCTCGGCATTCCTCATCATCTTCTCGATTGCGCCGATCCAAGCGAAACGGTGACGGCGGGCGATTACGCGCGCCAGGCAACGCGAGTGCTCAATCGGCTTGCCGCACAAGGGAAAACGCCGGTGCTCGTCGGCGGAACGGGACTCTATTTACGCGCTTTGCTCGACGGCCTTTTCGAAGCTCCTGCGCGCTCGGAACCGTTGCGCGCGCGGCTGCGCGCGGTCGAGGAGCGCCGCGGCAGCGAATTTCTCCATCGCATGCTCCGCCGCCTCGACGGACCTGCGGCCGGACTTATTGCGCCTCAGGATTTGCAGAAGGTGATTCGCGCGCTGGAGGTTTGCCTCGTCAGCCGGCAGCCGATCAGCCGATTGCAGGCACGCGGCCGCAATGCACTTCAAGGCTTCAGGAGCCTGAAAATCGGCCTCAACCCGCCGCGCGAGCTGCTCTACGGCAGAATCAACCGTCGCACCGAGCGCATGTTCAGCGACGGGTTGCTCGAGGAAGTCTCCGCGCTCTCCAGCCGGCGGGAGAGCCCGCGGCCGAAACCGCTTGAAGCGCTCGGTTATCGGCAGGCGAGCGAACATCTTCAAGGCCGGATAACTCTGGCCGAGGCGATTCGTCTAACTCAAAGGGAAACTCGGCGCTACGCGAAACGCCAGATGACCTGGTTTCGCCGTGAACCGGGCGTCATCTGGTTTTTGGGCTTCGGGGATGACCCGAACCTTCAGCAAGCGGCTTTCGAACGGATTCAGGGCGATTTTTCGGCGGCCGATTCCGCCCGCCCACTTTTGGCGTAAAAGAACGCCGGCCGTTGACGCGGCATTGATGAGGAACTGCCATGGAAAAACAAACTCAGAATATTCAGGATGGATTTTTGAATGCCCTTCGCAAGGAAAAAACAACGGTGACGATTTACCTGGTGAGCGGTGTCAAGCTGACAGGGCGAATCCGCAGCTTCGACAAGTATGCTGTTGTTCTCGAAAGCGGCAGCCAGGAGCAATTGATTTTCAAGCATGCGATCTCGACGGTTGCAATAACTCGCACCGTTGCTTCCGCGGCGCCGCCGGCATCAGCGGCCCCGGCCGGCTCAACGGGGAGCTAAACTGATCGGAACACACAACACCCAGGAAAAGGCGTTTCTCGTCGGATGGATCCCGGGCCGTTTCCGGGGAGTGTTGCCGTCGCATCAGGATGCGGAAGCCAGCCTCGACGAGCTCCGGGCGCTTGCGGAAAGCGCTGGGGCGAGGGTGGTCGGCTCAAGTCTGCATCGAACGCCCGAGCCGGACTCCGCCACGCTGGTCGGCAGCGGCAAGGTTCGCGAGATTCGTAAGGCCGCCCAGACAGCGTGCGCCAGCCTCGTCGTCTTCGATCACGATCTCACTCCCACGCAGCTCCGCAACCTCGAGCAGGCGCTCGAGCGGAAAGTCCTTGACCGCACCCAGATTATCCTCGACATCTTCGCCCGCCGCGCGCGAAGCCGTGAAGGTAAGCTCCAGGTGGAGCTCGCTCAGTTGAATTACTTCTTGCCGAGGCTCGGCGGCCGCGGCGCGCTGCTTTCCCGGCTCGGCGGCGGGATCGGCACTCGAGGTCCCGGCGAGCAAAAGCTCGAATCCGATCGCAGGCGCCTGCGCGCCCGGATCCGGCGCCTGGCGAGCGCCATCGAGGGCGTCCGCGCGCAACGGGCGCTTCACCGGGCTCATCGCCGCGAACTCGAACTGCCCACTGTGGCGCTCGTTGGTTATACGAACGCCGGCAAATCCACGCTCTTCAACGCGCTGACTCGCGCTGAAGTCCTGACGTCTTCGCGCTTGTTCGCTACGCTCGACCCGACCGTCCGCCGCCTGGCGCTCCCGTCGCACAGCGTCGTGTTACTTTCGGATACGGTTGGCTTCATCCGAAGCCTGCCGCCTCACCTGATTGCCGCTTTCCGCGCGACGCTTGAGGAGCTGGACGAGGCGAGCCTCCTGCTCCATGTGATTGACGCCTCGGCCACCGAACGCGATTCGCACCTGGCCGCTGTTGAGGCTCAGCTCCAATCGCTCGGTTTGGGCGAAATTCGCCGCGTGCAAGTCTGGAATAAAGCAGATTTGCTCGATGACGCCGCCCGAGCGCGGCTTCCGCGAGGTCCGCTCGACCTTCAGGTTTCGGCGCGCATGGGAGACGGCCTCGCCGCGCTCGAAACTCGCATTGACGAGCTGCTCGAAAACATGACGATCATCGACGTGGACTTACCTGACGCAGCCAATGATCGGCGTGCGCTTGTCTATCGGCTTGGCAAAGTCCTGGAAGAAAAAACGGTTGATGGCCGCTTGCATCTTCGTGCCCAAGTCCCGAAATGGCTCCTTCCCCGTCTCGGTACTTCTGTGAATATGGAGTGAGAAGCCTTGCAATGCCTTCAGAACCTGCCATTTTAGCGGTTGCCGGGCCTGTGGAAAAAATTGTGGAAAATGATGATGCGGCCTTGGCATGCCCCAAACGCTTGGAACCAGCGTAAAATGCGCCTGCTAATGGCCCACGCTCTCCAATTCACTGTATTTAAGCCACTTCTAGGCGGTAACTTTACAAAATTAGCGAAAGAAACTGGCCTTCCCGGCCCCCCGAATACCACAGGCCGCAACGCCCACTTTTGCACAATTATTGAGCAAACTCCGCCCCTATCCCCAAAGAAAAAAGCACGATAACTTCAGCCGGTCAGACGAGACCTTCCACGTCATTTGCCGGGAGGTTTAGCTGGGATAGTGCGGCCAGTAATGAGCACCGTTCGCCTTACGAAACAAATCGGGTGCAATTAACTGCTCGGTCGCGCGATGATTTTTGGTCGAAGCCCGGCGCACAATAATGCCGGTTCGGATCGCTCGAACATTCGTCGTTTTAGACCTGTCGTTTTAGACCTTGAACCGGTTTGGGCGCTGTGCTAGCCTTTTGTCGCAGTCAAAATCATCGCAGGAGGTGGCACGCCTGTGAGCACCCCTACCGAGGCCATCCGGGAGCAATTGATGGCCACCAACCTTGAGTATCAGCGGCTTCGGGCTGAGCACGCTCGTTACTCTGACCGGCTCGATCAATTGGAAATCAAAGTCTATTTGACGGCTGATGAGCAGGTCGAGGAAGTGCGCCTGAAGAAGCTGAAGCTGATGCTCAAGGACGAGATGGAGAACATCGTCCGCCGGACGCAATTGGCGTCCTAGGCCGCTCGTTCAAACGTCCGAGCATGCGGACGGAGAATTTGAGGAGTCACGCGACTTCCTCGAGAGACTTGGCGCATTAACAGGGAGCATCGCGCCAGGGAGGTGAGGTGTCCGCGGGACGGCCCATTGCGCATGGTGAAAGAAGGATATTTGTATGGACTGCCCCTGGTGCTCGGGGCGGGGATTTTGCTCGGATTCGGGATGTTTCAGCCCGCCGTTTTCTTCCAGTTAGGCGGCGCCGTGGTGCTGGTTGCCGGCCTGTTTGTGCTAAACTTCTTTCGCGACCCTGAGAGGATCATCCCTTCAAGCGCGGGAGCAATCGTCGCGCCTGCGGATGGAACGGTGGTTGAGGTTAAGGAAGCGGATTTTTCTGGCGAACCAGTTCAGCAAGTCAGTATTTTTATGTCGCCGCTCAATGTGCACATAAACCGGGCGCCAATCGCCGGCGTGATCACTCGGATCAATTACAGCAAGGGCTCTTACCACGTGGCTTGGGATGCGCGCGCTTCCGTCGAAAACGAGCAGAACGTGTTTACGGTCGAGGGGCCGCAAGGCAAAGTCGTGGTGAAGCAAATCGCCGGAGTGCTCGCGCGGCGCGTGGTCTTCTGGAAGCGCGAAGGCGAGCGGCTTGAAAAGGGCGAGCGCGTCGGAATGATTAAGTTCGGATCGCGCGTGGATCTTCTGGTGAGCCCTGGCGTGAAGCTGCAAGTGAAAACGGGCGACCGCGTCCGCGGAGGGAGCAGCATCATTGGAATCAGCCCAGAACCCGCAAGCTGACCGCGGGGGCAACGGACATAACGGCAAGTTCCGCCGCGGTATTTACATCCTTCCCAGCCTGTTCACCGTCGGAACGCTGGTCTGCGGCTATTTTGCAATTCTTGCGAGTTTCCGCGGCAGCGAACTCGCCATGGCAGGCGCTGCGCCAACTGTTTCAGGAGGCGTCTTTGATAGCGCGGCAAAGGCCATCGGCCTTGCAATTCTCTTTGACGGCTTTGACGGCCGCATCGCCCGCATGATGAACAGCAGCTCGAACTTCGGCCGTGAATTCGATTCTCTCGCCGACATCATCGCATTCGGCGTGGCTCCGGCGATCCTGGCCTTTGCGTGGGGCGTACGCGGCGTGCTCGATGCCCCCGCGGGCCCGGACCAAATGCTGCGCAAGCTCGCTTGGGTGATTACTTTTGCCTTTGTCATCTGCGGCGCGGCACGCCTTGCACGGTTCAATATTGACAGCGTCAAGCCGGTCACCGACCGGCGATTTTTCATCGGCTTGCCCATTCCGGCCGGAGCGGGCGTCATTGCCGCCGTGGTGCATTGGCACAAAGACATCCTTTCATCGGCTCCGGCGGCTTTCACTTGGCTGGGGGTGGTCGCGGCGCTCTCCTTCCTGATGGTCAGCCGCTTGCGCTATTACAGTTTCAAAACGATCGATCTTCGCCGCCGCCGTCCCTATATCGTCATTATTCTCCTGGGTGTCGCCGTCTGGGCCATCTGGGCATTTTCTGAGCCGGCCCTGTTTACCATCGCGCTCGTTTACGCCCTCTCAGGAATTGTGCTGCGCGTCGTTTCACGGGTAAGACCTCACCCTCCAGCGCCCAAAAAAGTGCACGTCGCATGAAGCTCTCCGAAGCCGGCGCACGCATCGCAGTGGTTGGCGCGAGTTCGCTGCTCGGCAAAGAGCTGCTCTCGCTTCTTGAAGAGAGCCCTTTCCCTGTCTCGCGGATCATCACGGTTGAAGATGAAAGCGGCGATCCCGGCCTGCCCATCCTTGACCTGCGTGAAGGCTCGCACGAAGGGGTGGGCGAAGCAGGCATCCATCCGGACGAACTCGATCTGATCTTCGTTTCCTCTCTTTCAAAGCGTGCGCCGAAGTTTCTTGGGCCGCGCGTCGCCGAGGGCGCGCTCGCCGGCTCGGAACGGGCGCGCCCCGCCGTGATCGATCTCACCGGCGGCCTTTCCTCCGCAGGAAATGAACTTCTGCGCGTGCCCTTTCTCGAGCGCGGCCGCGTTTCGAGCGCGATTTCGCCTCCGCTGCAAGAAGCGCGACTTATCGCCTCACCGCATTCCGCCGCCATTGTTTTGAGTGCGCTGCTGCTTCGCACGGCGCGGCGATTCCAGATCGAATCCGCCGTCGCGCAAGTTTTCGCTCCGGCGTCGGAATTAGGCCCTCTTGCGATCGAAGAGCTCCAAAACCAAGCTGTCAGCCTGCTGGGCTTCAAGGAAATTCCGCAGGCGATCTTCGGCGGCCAGCTTGCCTTCAATCTGTTACCGCGCTTCAGCGGCGAGCGCGCCGGCGTGATGGAGCTGCTCGAACACCGCGTCCGCAAGGAGCTGGAGCGCTACTTTCGCGGCCGCGCCGTGTTGCCGGCGCTCCGTGTTTTTCCCGCGCCGATTTTTTATTCGCTTGCCCTTTCCCTCTATCTCGAAATGCGAGAACCTTGCGATCCCCAGGCGCTCGCGTCTGCGCTGGCGGGTAAGCCCGTCGAGGTTCGAAAGCCTTCCGGCCGCTCGCCCTCATCCATGGATGCCGCGGGCACGGACGGCATTCTGGTGGATACCGTTACGGCCGACCCGAGCCGGCCCACGGGACTGTGGATTTGGGCCACAGCGGATAATCTTCGCCTTGCCGCGCGCAACGCGATCGCCATCGCGGAGGATTTGAGCTAGTGTTCTTAGCCAAGAGTTTCCCTCCTCTCTCGACCGCCCGTTTTGCGGGGAAGCCCGGCTGGAACCGCTCGCCGCGCCTTCTCCTGTTTTCACGCCGACGCTCTGCTTCGCTCGCTCTACTGCTCCTTCCCCTCGCCGGTTGCGGTTATCAGGTGGCCGGGAAAACGAATGCTCTTCCGCCCGGCGTCAAGGTCATCGCGATTCCCGCTTTCACCAACCAGACGCACCGCTTCCGGATAGAGCAAATGGTGACGTCGGCGGTTACTCGCGCCTTCATCGAGCGAACCAGCTTTCAAGTCACTCACACTCCCGCGGGCGCCGATGCGCTGCTGAAGGGCTCGATTACCAGCGTCGAAGCCGCCGCGGTCACCTTCGACCCGAACACCGGCCGCGCCACCACGTTCCAGGTTTCCGTCACTGCGAGCGTCGAGCTGATTGATCTTCACACGCACAAGGCGCTCTTCAAGAATCCGAAATACGTTTTCCGCGAGGAATATCAGATCAGCCCGAATGCCGCGGGAATTTTCGAAGAGGATCAGCCGGCGCTCGAGCGCGTCTCGCGCGCTTTTGCGAACGAACTCGTCACCGACATCGTGGAAAATTTCTGAGGACGCTCTATCGGACGTCACAAAAGCCGCTTACATTTTATCCCGATTCGTTCTAAACTGCCGCTGAAGCCCGCGCTGCCGCTCCAGTAGGCGCCGCGCGACGCATGATGATGCGGCCTACGGAATTCATCGCGAAAATCATGAAGTCCCAGTGGGAGCCGGTTTATTTCTTCAGCGGCCCGGACCGTCTGATGCATGAGGAATGCCGTTCCGCGCTGGTCAATTCCCTTCCAGCCGATGCGCGCGCCTGGTGCCTGGCGGAAATCGAATTCGAACCCGGCTCGCTCGAAAACGCGCTCGAAGGCGCGCGCCAGATGCCCATGCTCGGCGGCCGCAACGTGCTGATCTTTTCCGATCCCGAAGATTTCAAGCGCGCTGGCGACGGAGACCTGAAAGCGCTCGAAGGCTATCTTGCCCGCCCTTCTTCTTTTGCCACCGTGGTCTTTGCCGCTTCCCGGCCCGACCGCCGGCGGAAGTTCATCCAGTTGATCGAAAAGAAAGCCGCGCTCGTTGCGATGCTGCCCCTCCCGCTCGCCGAGGCCGCGCGCTGGGCGCAGGCATTTTTCCGGCGAGCCGAAGTCGAGCTCCCGAACGACCTCGCTGCGGAGCTTGCCGCGCGCTTCGAGGTCGCGGGAGATGATCCTCACGAGGCGGGCGTCAATGCCCTCTGGATGCGCACCGAAATGGAGAAACTGCTCGTCGCGAGGCCGGGAATGAAGCAGCTCGCTCGCGAAGACCTGGATTTCATCGTTGCCGGCCGCGAAGAGCACGAAATCGGCAAAATGCTCCGCGCCCTTGCCGAACGCAACTTCCCTGCCGCTGTGGAATATCTTCGCGCGCTCCTTGCCGCCAAGGCTTCCGAAGTGCTCATCCTGTGGTCGGTGGCTGAATTGCTTCGCCAGGCGATTCAGGGCTCGCCCGCCCAGTCTTATGGCTATGGCGCGTGGGGTGGACGCGCGAATCCCCTCGCGATTCCCGCGATCGCCCCGATCGCTCGCCGGAGCTTCTCGCGGCCGGAGCTACTTCGCGCGCTGAAATTCGTCCGCGCGGCGGACCTTGCGCTCAAATCGTCGTGGAAGGATTCAAGACTGCTGCTTGAAGTGCTCGTGTGGCAGGTTGTGACTGGTGAAGATGCCGCGCCCGAACCCGCGGGTGCATCACAGAGGCCTTCCGAAGCCTAGCGGCGTCCGGATAAGCCTGGGGCGCCACGGCACGCCTTCTGCGCCGTGGGATCTTCCGTCCGGCGGCCGAGATTCCCGAGGGCGCGCAAATCGAAGGGATTTATGCGCTAGCGCTTGGCGCGGCGGCACTCTCGCCGAGCGAGTTGTAACACAGCGTGAGCCGGGACTTATACCGCGCCGCGGTGTTGCGGTGGAGAACGCCCTTCCGAATGGAATGGTCAATCAACGCGAGCGTGGGCCGGAGCAACTCGCCGGCTTTCGCTTTGTCTTTCGCGTCGAGCGCGGCGCGCAGCTTCGTCATCTGGTGCCGAAGCTTCGTTCGGTGCGCCCGATTCGCGTCCGCGCGCTTGAGAGTTTGCTTGATTCGTTTGAGGGCCGATTTATGGCTCGCCACAAAGTCTCCTTGTTCCTCTGAACTGTAATCTAATAATCTATCAGACGGCGCGGGAGGGCGTCAACGATGGCCGATCAAAGCGCAGCCCTGGGCGAAGTTCTGGTTTCCGCGGAGGCGATCGCACGCCGGGTCGCCGAGCTGGGCCGGGAGATCTCTGCCGACTACCGCGGCGGTACGCCGCACCTCATCGGCGTCCTCAAAGGCGCCTGGATTTTTATGGCCGATCTTATCCGCCATTTCGAAATTGACGTGACCGTTGATTTCCTCAGCATCGCGAGCTATGGCGACGAAACGGAATCGACCGGCGAGGTCAAAATCACCAAAGACCTCGACGTCGGCATCGAAGGGCGCGACGTCCTGATCGTCGAGGATATTCTCGACACGGGCCGCACGTTCCAGTACCTGAGCAACGTCCTGCTCGCCCATCAGCCCCGCAGCTTGAAGCTTGCTGCGCTCCTCGATAAACGCTCGCGCCGCATCATCCCGGTCCAGGCCGACTACGTGGGCTTTGAAATTCCCGACGCTTTCGTCGTCGGCTACGGTCTCGACTACGCGCAGAAATACCGCGAACTGCCCGAGGTCCGCGTCCTGCGTTCGCCGTGAAGTGTGGCGCGCCGCAGCCGGCAGTCGCTTTTGGACGGCGAGCAACGTCAATGCTATTCTGTCTCCTGAATCCAGGCTTCTGATTCCTGCTGACGGCTGACGCCCGAAAGCGGCCGGCACTTTGACCCATGCCCGAATTCTCAACTCCGCTCATGAAGCAATACGGCGCGATCAAGCAGCGCCATCCGAACGCGCTGCTGCTTTTTCGCCTGGGCGATTTTTACGAGCTTTTCTTCGAGGACGCGATCGTCGCGGCGCGCGAATTGCAGATCACGCTCACATCGCGCAACAAGGAAAAAGGCGTTGCCATTCCCATGTGCGGCGTCCCCTACCACGCCGCGGAAGGCTATATCGCCAAGCTGATCCGCAAGGGCTACCGCGTCGCGATTTGCGACCAAATGGAAGACCCGCGCTTCGCAAAGAAGCTCGTGAAGCGCGAAGTAACCCGAGTGCTGACGCCCGGCACGGTGACCGGCCAGCAGCTCCTCGAGCCCAAGGACAACAATTACCTTGCCGCGGTATTCGAGCGGGACGGCGCCTTCAGCCTCGCTTACGCGGATCTTTCGACCGGCGATTTTCGCGCCACGGAGTTTACGGGCGAGGCGGCGCGCGCGCGTCTGCTCGAGGAAATCGAACGCGTCCGCCCGCGCGAAATTCTCACCGCTTCCCTTCCCTCTGCGCTCGCCTTCGCACCCGGCGCCGTATCGCCCGTCACCGAAACTCATCTCGATGATTGGGTCTATGGCGAAGCCTACGCCGAGCGCATGGTGAAAGAGGCATTCAACGTCGGCTCGCTCGCGGGCTACGGTCTTGAAAGCAGGCCGCTCGCGCTCGGCGCAGTGGGAGCAATTTTGCACTACATCCGCGAGACGCAGCGCAGCGCGCTCGCGCACTTCGACGGCGTGCGTTTTTACCAGTTGCAGGATTCCCTGATTCTCGACCCGGCCACGCTCCGCAATCTTGAATTGTTTGAGCCTTTGGCGGGCGGACCCCGCGATGCGACGCTTCTCGGCGTGCTCGATCGCTGCATGACTTCGCTCGGGGCGCGGCAGCTCAAACGCTGGCTGATGCGCCCGTCGCTCAACCGCGAGGAAATCGAAGCGCGGCACGGCGCGGTCGCCGAGCTTGCGGCAAACGCCATCGAGCGGGAAGAATTCCGCCGCGTCCTCGGCAACGTCCAGGATATCGAGCGCCTGCTGAGCAAAATTACGCTTGAAACGGCGAATCCGCGCGATCTCCTGGCTCTCAAGCTCTCACTCGCGGAACTGCCCTTGTTGCGGAGCTACGCCGCGCATTTTGCGGCGCCGCTCCTTCGCGCCATTCACGACCGCTTCGACGAGCTTGCCGACGTTCACGCCCTGATCGAGCGCGCGATTGATCCCGACCCTCCCGCGATTCTCTCTGAGGGCGGAATGATTCGCGCCGGTTATGACGCGGCGCTGGACGAACTGCGCCACTTGAGCCGCAATGGCAAAACCACGCTCGCCCAGATTGAAGCCCGCGAGCGCGAAAGCACCGGCATCGCTTCGCTCAAGGTCCGCTTCAACAGCGTTTTCGGCTATTACATTGAAGTCTCGAAGCCGAACCTGCCGCTCGTCCCGTCCGCCTACGAGCGCAAGCAGACGCTCGTCGGAGCCGAGCGCTTCACCACGCCGGAGCTGAAAGCGCTCGAAGCAAAAATCCTCGATGCGGAAGAAAAAGCGCAGGCGCTCGAGCGCGAAATCTTTGCCCGCATTCGCCGCGAGGTGGCCGGAGAGGCGAAGCGCATTCGTCAGACCGCCCAGGCCGTCGCCGAGATGGACGTCCTGGCCTGTTTCGCTCATCTCGCCGCAGAATTCAGCTATGTCCGGCCGCAATTTTCCGACGACGGCGAGATGATGATTGCCGAAGGACGCCATCCTGTCGTCGAACGCATTGCCGGCGGCGACTCCCGCTTCGTCCCGAACGACCTCTACCTGAACACGGATTCCGACCGCCTGCTGATCGTGACGGGGCCGAATATGGGTGGCAAATCCACTTATTTGCGCCAAGCGGCGCTCATCGCCCTGATGGCGCAGTCAGGCAGTTTCATTCCCGCCACGCGCGCCAAATTGCCGCTCTTTGACCGTATTTTCACCCGCATCGGAGCTTCGGACAATCTCGCGCGCGGCCGATCCACTTTTATGGTGGAGATGACGGAAACCGCAGCCATCCTGAACACCGCGACGCCCGCGAGTCTCGTCCTGCTCGATGAAATCGGCCGCGGCACCGCGACCTATGACGGCCTCGCCATCGCCTGGGCGGTTGTCGAGCGGTTGCTCGCGACTCGCGGCTCGCGCACTCTCTTCGCAACGCATTACCATGAATTGACCGAGCTTGCGGAAACACATTCCGGCGTCCGCAATTACCATGTCTCGGTGAAAGAATCCGGATCGAACATTATTTTCCTCCGCAAGGTGGAACCGGGAAGCGCCGACAAAAGCTATGGGATTGAAGTCGCGCGGCTCGCCGGCCTTCCTCTCGAAGTCGTCGAGCGCGCTCGCGAGATTCTCGACCTTCATGAGAATTCCGAACGCTCGCTCGCCGGAAATCTCTCGGAACAGGCAGACGCGCCCTCACCGGTGCAGCTCACGATTTTCACCGCCCTCGATGCCGGCGTCTTGCGCGCCATCGAAAGCGCCGACCTCGATAACCTGAAGCCGCTCGAGGCGCTCAATCTCCTGGCTGAATTGAAAAAGCAAATCAAATCGTGAAACCGTTGCGGGAATCTCAGCTCGGCCAGGTTTTCCTGTTGCGGCTCGGCGAAAACCGCTGGAGTCCCGCCCTCGAACGGCAATTGCGCGAGGGCGCGCCCGCCGGCGTGCTTGCTGCGGCGCCGCTGCCGCGTGCTCCGGAAGCGCTTGCCGCATTCCTCGCTCGAATTGCTCGCGCCCTGCCGCATGCGCCGTTTCTTGCCATCCGGCAGGAGGGCGGAAGGCATGATTCTTTGCGCGCGTTCTTTCCCCCAACGCCGTCGCTCGACGCTTTGGCTGATTCATCGGCGGGTCCCGCCGCTGCGCGCCATCTCGGTGAGCTTTGGGGAGAGGCTTTGGCGCTCCTCGGCTTGAACACCAACTTCGCCCCGCGTCTCGATCTTGTCGCGTCGCCAAAGCGCGCCAAGCCCGGCGCTGCGTTCGTCGCGGAGCGCTTCAAGCCCTTTATTGGCGGGTTGAAGCGCAACTCAATCCTCGCTTGCGCGAAGCATTTCCCCGGACTCGGCAGCGCAATCGCTTCGCCCCGCGGCGGACTGGCCGTAAGCTCGAAATCCATGGCCGATTTGTGGAGCGAGGATTTGATTCCCTTTCGAAAGCTCTTGCCAGTGCTCCCGATGATCTTAATGAGCACGGCGGGATATAGAGCTTTCGATTTCGATGAGCCGCGGCCAGCCTTTATGTCGCCGGGAATCGTTACCGGGCTTCTGCGCGTCAAACTCGGTTATCATGGCCTGGCGGTTGCCTACGGCATCGAATCATCGCAGGCCGCACTCGCCGCCGGACAAGCGGCGGTTCAGTCACTCGAAGCGGGGTGCGACATCCTCATCGTGGATGAAGGCGAATCGTTCGAAGCGGCGCGAAGGGCGGTGAAAAACGCGCTCGATTCCGGGAGTCTTCCGCCACGGCGCATCGAAGACGCCTTCAAGCGAATTCGTGCGACGCAGCGCCGACTTCCGCGGCCCACGGGGAACATTTTTTCGCATTCATTCAACCAGCTTGCGCACCGATTTGAGCAAGCCCGAAAGCAATTCGATTGCGAGGATTTTGATGATGCCTGATCATGCCCGGCGAAAGCAGCGTCTCGCCGTCGGCCTGATGTCCGGAACGTCTCTCGACGCCGTGGATGCGGCGCTCGTCGCCATCTCCGGCGCGGGAGATAAAATCCGAGTTTGCCGCGTCGCATTCGTGACGATGCCGTATCCCGCCGCTGTGCGACGGAGATTGCTGAGCGTCGCGCGAGGCGAGCCTGTGGCAGCAGGCGAGATCAGCCAACTCAATTTCCTGCTCGGCGCTCTTTTCGCGGATGCGGCGATCGCCGTTTGCCGGCGCGCGCAAGTGAAGCCGGAAAAACTGTTCGTTGTCGGCTCGCACGGGCAGACGATTTACCACCAGGGAGTCACAACGACGGAGAGCGGGCGGAGAATTTGCTCGACACTCCAGATTGCGGAGCCTGCAGTGATCGCCGAGAGGACTCGGGCTCCTGTAGTCGCGGACTTTCGCGCTGCCGATCTCGCAGCCGATGGTCAAGGCGCCCCTCTGGTTCCATTGGTAGATTATTTGCTCCTTCGCGACCCCCGAGAAAGCGTCGTCGCGCTTAATCTGGGCGGGATCGCGAATGTTACCGTCATCCCCGCGGACGCTTCCGCCGGCGATGTCATCGGCTTCGATACGGGTCCCGGCAACATGGTGATGGACGGTTTGGTTCGGCGCTTCACGCATGGGCGGCGGAGTTACGACCCGGGCGGAAGTTGGGCATCACGAGGGAAACTTCTCGAGGATGTGCTTTCGAAAGCTCTTTCTTTCCCGTTTTTCAGGTTGAGGCCGCCGAAAACTGCCGGGCGCGAGCAATTCGGCGATGCGTTCCTCCAAAAATATTTCCTCTCGCGGCCAGCGACTTTCCACGACCTTCTGTGCACTGCGAACGAGCTGACTGCGAGAACCGTTGTTGATGCAATCCGCCGGCGGGTTCGCTCAAAGGGGAGCATCGGGCGGATCGTGGTTTCGGGCGGCGGCGCTCGCAATCGTTATCTCATCGACCGCATCGCGAGCCTGTCGCCAGAAACGCCGCTAAAGCTTTCCGATGAATTCGGTTTTCCTTCACAAGAAAAAGAAGCAATCGCCTTCGCGATTCTCGCGGATCGGACGATGCACGGGCTGAGCGGAAATTTGCCGCGGGTGACAGGGGCGCGACGAAGCGTCGTGCTCGGAAAGGTCGTCCGCTCCTGAAGGGCGCGGGGACGCCCGGGCGACAGGCTCGTGAATCCACGATCTATACGTGGATCCCAAGATACAACAGGTCAACCAAAACCAACTCGCGAAGCGAATAAACGACGCGCGCCGACGGATCGCTTTCAATGACACTTTTGGGCGCAGGTGAAGTGTAGGTCAAAATACCCTGAGCCCTCATGAGCAGCTTCACGCGGTAAAGGTGGAACCCATCGCTCACCGCGATGCAATCCTTAGCGTGAAGCGCGCGCAGGATGGGTGCAATCGCGACGACGCTTTGGTAGGTTGTGGAGCTTCGGGTTTCCGCAATCACCTGCCGGGCCGAAAGCCCTTTGCGGATCAAATATGCCTTGCCCACGCCGCCTTCGGTAAAGTGCGGGTCGCCGCCGCTGCCTCCGGAGACGACCACCCACGGCGCGACGCCGCGCCTGGCAAGGTCCAGAGCGTGATCGAGGCGCGCTTTGAAAACAGGTGAAGGCCTGCCATCGTATTCCGCGGCGCCGAAAACGACGATCGCTCCCGCGGGACGTGCGTTATCCGTCCGCGCCGTGCGCCGAATGGCGAGATAAATCGAGACCTCAATGCCGATGACTGCCGCACCGGCAGCAGCCACTCCCACACCGAACCATTGGCGCGATTTCACGGGCTTAGGACAAAAACTCTTTCAAAGCGGACTCAGGAATTCCGCCAGGGCGAAGAATTCGGACCGGATCGGATTCAAGGTCGATGACGGTGGAAGCAGCGAGTCCCTCGGTAGCGCCGCCGTCGAGAATCAGCGGGAGCACATCGCCCACCTGCTTTTCGACTTCGGCCGCTGTCGCGCAGGCGGGTCGCTCGCTCAGATTGGCGCTCGTGCCGGTCAGCGGACGATCGGCGGCGGCAACGAGCGCAACCGCCAGAGGAGCGCGGGGCCAGCGCAATCCCACCTTGCCGGTGTTCGCCGTGACCTTGAGCGGCACTTTGCTTGAAGCCCGCACCACCATCGTCAGCGGACCCGGCCAGAATTTTTCAGCCAGCTTGAAAAAGAGCGGAGGAGGATCGCTCGCCAGCTCCGCCGCCTGATCGAGCGATGCCACGAGCAGAGGCAGCGGCCGGTCACTTGAGCGGCGTTTGATTCGGAAGACTTCATTGACCGCAGCCAGGTTCAAGGCGTCTGCGCCAAGCCCGTAAAATGTGTCGGTGGGAAATGCGACAACCTTGCCGGAGAGAATCAGCCGGACCGCATAATCCAGCGCAAACTCGAACCGAGATGCATCCACCTTCAGCAGTTCTGCCATGGAGAATCAGCGCTTTCACGCGTCTTGAGCGAGAAACTGAACGCTAACACAAGCCCCCCGGACGGTCAAGCCGGAAGCAGCGGGAAAGCAACAGCCGGAAGCACAGCCGCAAGCACGCGCATTCGGGCGAGAGCAAAGCCCGCCGGGAGGCGCAATCCCGCGGCCGGACAGCCTCTGCCGCAGTAACCGAGCGCAGGTAGGGTTCGTCATTATCAAGGGAAGAGATTGATTTCGGCCGGCCGCCGAAGTTTTCCCCGCAAAACGAGGACGGGGAGAAGCAATGGAAATCGGGCCCATCATTCGCGTCGCTGCGCGCGCGCTCCAGCGCAACAAGATGCGCAGCGCGCTCACGATTCTCGGCATCATCATCGGTGTCGGAGCGTTGATTTGCACCGTGGCCATCGGCGAAGGCGCATCGCCCTTCGGGCCAGGATCAGGATGACATCATTCTGATGCCTTACACGACCGCGCAAAAGAAGCTTGCGGGTGTGAACTGGCTGCAATACATCATTTCCTCGGCGGTTTCTCAACAGGCGACTTCAGCCGCGGAACAGCAGATCGCCGCGCTTCTGCGCGAGCGCCATCGCCTGCGTACCGGCGAGGCCGACGACTTCACGATCACCGGATCGGACGCACTTGCCCAGGCGCAAGCGCAATCGAACCAGGTGATGACATTGCTCCTTGTCAGCATCGCCTGCGTGTCACTTCTGGTCGGCGGCATCGGAATCATGAATATCATGCTGGTCTCCGTGACGGAGCGGACGCGCGAAATCGGAGTTCGCATGGCGATTGGTGCGACGGAATACGACGTGCAGATGCAATTCCTGAGTGAAGCGATGGTTCTGAGCCTGTTCGGCGGTGCGGCGGGCACCCTATTGGGCGTCGCGGGCTCAAAGCTGATTTCAAGCCTGCTCGGCTGGCCGACAACGATCTCGGCCGGCGCCGTCGTGATTGCGGTCATATTCTCGGCGGCCATCGGGGTGTTCTTCGGATATTATCCGACGCGCCAAGCGGCTCGGCTTGACCCCATTCAGGCGCTGCGTTTTGAGTGATTCGAGGAGCCGGGTGAATCGCTAGAGAAGATCAAGGATCAGATGAGCGCCATCGAAAGCGGCGCGCGGCCGGGCGAGCGCCTTCGCTCGCTCGCGCAGACGCTTGAGGTCGTCAGGGTGCGCCAGCAATTGGTCAACGCGGTTTGCGAGCTCACTCGGATTCCGCACCCATACGCCCGCCTGCCATTTTTCAATCCACGCGGCCGTGCGTTCCTCATTTCCCGGAAGCGGATGAACGGCAAGCAAGGGCGAGCCACACGCCGCCGTCTCAAACAGAGTTGATCCCCCGGGCTTTCCGATGACGAGATCCGCGGCCGCCATCCACTCGTGCAAATTTTCCACCCAGCCGAAAACAAGGGCTTGCGGCGGAGCGATTCCCCGCAGACGAGCTTCGAGAGCCTGATTGCGCCCGGCAACAAAAACGATTCGGCACGGCGTTCGGAGTCTCCAAAGCTCGCGAGCGAGCACCGTGGGGTTGCCGAAACCTGCGCCGCCGAACAGAACGAGAATCACGGGTCTCTCAGCCTCCAGTCCAAGATGGGCTCGAGCCGCGCGCTGGTCGGGAAGGTTTGCAAACGCCGGAGCAATCGGCTGGCCTGTGACTGCCACGTTATGGCTTGGCGCACCCGCGGCAACCAATTCCGCAGCGAGATCCTCGTGGCTCGTCAAATAGAGATCGAACTCGGGCTGGATCCATGCGTGATTGAAGTCCATCAGCTCGACGCCGATGAGGCGAAAGTTCAGTGCGAGCCTGCGCTTGGCCATCGCCGCGAGCTCACCCACACCCACTTCCGTGGCGATCACTGCTTCGGGGCGCTCGCGGGCGAGGAAATCGAAGAGGCCGCGGCCGCCGAGCCGGTAAAGCCAGGCCGGTCCCGTCGAGTTCGACTGATGCTGGACGCCCTCGATCAATCGCCAGAGCGAGGGCCAGAATCGCAGCGGAATCTCATACGAATTGTAATAGGCCCGGAACCACGGCGCGCATTCGGCGAGCGCGTCCACCCTCCGCAAGTCGAGACCGGGCTGGATAGACGTTAGCGCTTCCTCGAGTGCCTTCCCCGCGCGCAGGTGCGACGCGCCGTGAGCAATCGTGAGAATGATGATTTTCGCCAAAGTGAATGTCTTGTACGAGGTGCGAGCTAAAAAGCCGAACCGTCAGCCGACGAATTCGTCCACAGTGGCGAATCCGAAGCCGGCCTTCTTTACGCCTTCGATGATCGCGGGCAACGCCCGAACCGTGGTCGAAGCGTCAACCTGCTCTTGCGGCCGCGGCTCCCGGCCGTCGTGCAGCAGGATAACCGCGCCGTCTTCGATGCGGCGAAGGGCCGCGCGGGCGATTTCCTCGGGGGTCATCGGGTCGCGCCAATCGAAGCTCGCGTTTGACCACTGAACGCAACGAAGACCGCGCTCCCGAAGCGCGCCGAACAGTCCGAACCAGCGGACTCCGTAAGGCGGTCGGAACACGCGTGGGCGCTCGCCCGTTGCGCGCTCGATCGCCGCCTGGGTCCTGTCAATTTCCCCTGCGACGAACGCCGGCTGTTTGAAATAGAGAAACGGATGCGTGAAGGTGTGATTGCCGATGGAGTGGCCTTCGGCGTGGACTCTCCTTACAATATCCGGAAAGCGTTCCACGTTTTTCCCGCAGGCAAAAAAGGTGGCTCGCGCGCCGCTCTCGCGCAGAATATCCAATATCTGCAACGTATAGGGCTGGGCAGGGCCGTCGTCGAAGGTCAGGGCGATTCGTTTTTTCCCTGCCGGTCCGCGCACGAGCGACGGGCCGAACACCTGCGACGTGGGCACAGAAGAGCCGTAAAAAATGATTCCGCCCGCTCCGGCGATTGGCACAAGCCCCGCCGCGACAAGCTCCATCCACGGCATTACGCGTCAAAACCTCCCGTCCTTCGGCCGCGCTTCCCAATCGCTGACTTCTGACTCGTCATTGCGAAGCCGGCAGAACCATCATAGCACGCCCAGCCGTTCCGCCAATTTTTCGGATTGCCGGCCGACTTTGTTAAGTATAGTGTATGCATTTAAGTTAATTAAGACTAACTATGGATTCGAGCAACAAACGGTTCGAAGTCAACCCCATCGAGCGCGCCCATACCACGGCCGAGCCGGCTGCAGCATCCGCCGAGGCGAGCAAACTCACCGGACTCCTGACGCATGAAGACCTTGACAGAGCGCAGGACCGGCTGGAAGTGGCCCGAGCGCGGCAGTCCGGCGCGCAGGCTCCGCGATTCGCTTCCCTCCGCCTCCTCTGGCTGCTGGTGGGGCCGGGGCTCCTGGTTTTCCTCGCTGAAAATGACGCCCCGAGCATGCTCAGCTATGCGGCGTCCGGCGCGCGTTTCGGCATCGGATTCTTCATTCCCTTCGTCGTTCTCACCTTTGTCCTGGGATTCATCGTGCAGGAAATGACGGTGCGGCTCGGCGCGGTCACGCATCGCGGCCATGCCGAATTGATTTTCGATCGCTTCGGGCGATTTTGGGGATTCTTTGCTTTGGCCGACCTCGCTTTCGGTAATTTTCTGACCCTGGTGACGGAGTTCATCGGCGTGCGCGCGGGTCTGAGTTATTTCGGAATCACCCCAGTGGTCGCGGTCGGAAGCTCGCTGCTCATCGTGGTCGCGGCGATTGGGACGGGCCGCTATTGGACCTGGGAGCGCATTACCCTGGGACTCGCCATCTTCAACGGCCTTTTTGTTCCTGTCGCGTTGTTGGCTCATCCGCCGTGGCGCGACGTCGGACACGCTTTGCTCTTCTGGACGCCTCTGCCTCACGGCAACCCTTATGACATTCTCGTCCTCATCCTGGCGGTGATCGGCGCAACGGTTACACCCTGGATGCTTTTTTTTCAGCAAAGCGCCGTCGTCGATAAGGGAATGCAACCGCGCGATATTCCCTCCGGGAGGGTGGATACGCTCCTCGGAACCGTGCTGGCGGCGATCTTTGCCATTGCCGTGATTCTTGCCACGGAGCCGCTTTTCAAGCACGGCATTAGCGCGGAAAATTATCAAGCGGCTCGGTTTGCCCAGTCGCTTGGGCCGTGGATTGGCCATGCAGGGGCGGCGTTGTTCGCACTCGGCATATTCGAAGCCGGCCTGGTCGCTGCCATCACGATTTCCACATCCTCGGCTTATGCCTTTGGCGAAGCGCTTCACACCGGACATAGTTTGAATCGCCCGCTGCGGGAAGCGTGGCCCTTCTATTCCGTCCTGGTGGGCTCGGCTTGCGTTGCTGCCGGGTTGGTTCTGATTCCTCATGCCCCGCTCGAATTCATCATTTTGACGGTCAACGTCATCGCGGTACTTGCAATGCCTCCCGCTCTGGTGTTCCTGCTGATGCTGGTCAACGACCGCGAGATCATGGGAGAATATGCGAATCGCAAGTGGGCGAACCTGGCCGGCGTTTCCGTCACTGTTTTGCTTGTCATTGCAGGTCTCGGCTTTGGCGTGGCAACCGTCTTCCCGCAGCTCCTCGGTCAATAGTCTCGAAGGCCGATTTCTTGCCGGCCCAGGAAGATCCGGATCAAGGTTGAAAGGGAAACCATGGAATCAAAATCTTCGTCCCCAGGTCCTCGTAACCCGCATCCCGATGCAGGCGAGAATCCCTCGATAACGGCCACACCGGGCGGTGAGGCGCTCGCGCTGACCGTGCTCGAAGCCGATCAATTGGTCGCCGCCAAGCGGCGCACGAGATTCGGCAGGCGGCTCATAACGGGGAAGGAAAAGGCGCTTCTTTGGGGCTTACGCATTTACGTCGTCGCGATGCTGATCATCGTTCTATTCTCCGTGCTCGAGGCGCTCCACAGGGCGAACTGACTGCCACGAGATTCAAGGCTCGATCACTCCCGCAGCCGCCTCAATTCCCCCGATGTGCGCCGAAGCTTCCATAAAGTGCGGAGGATCGAAGCGGCAGAAAAAAATCAAGCGAGGCCGGGCGATTTTTAACCGCCCGAACCTCGCTTGTTCGCCTTCCGTTGCAAGGACCCAATTAACTCGACTGAATTTTCAAATCATTCTTCACACTGAACACTCCCGGAACGCTATTCGCGCGAAGCGTGGCAATTTCCTTATCCATTTTCGAATTCACAACACCAACAAGGGTGACGTGCCCGTTGTCCACGATGATGTGAATCGAGGGGTTCGCGCCCAATCCGTACTTCGAAAGCACTGGATTCCCGTAAATCGCGCGGTACATCGCAAAGCGAATTTGATCGTCGAAGTTGGAAAGCGGGAGCACCTGAATATGATTCGTCACTCCCTCCACGCCTTCGATTCGTTTCACTGCGGATTCCGCATCGGACTTGAGCACAGGATCCACAACTTGACCGAGCAACTCGACACGATAGCCGTTCACCCGGTACTCGAGGTTGTCAAATACCGTGGCATACGGCAGCATGAGGAGTTGATGACGAACTTGACGGGAGAGCCATTCGGTCGAGTGCGCCTCACCGCGCCGTGCCAGATGGGCCTGAGAAGGGCGCTCGCCTGCAAAGCCAAGTGACGATCCGGCCAGGGCAAGCGCAAGAATCGTAGCTGTCAACATCGTTTTTTCGTGTCGCCTCATCTCTTTTACCCTCCTAACCTGTTAGACGGATGGCGAAGCGCCAAGGTTGCAGGCAAATGTCATTTATTTGCAATCACTTAGAATCAATTTGCGCCAGCGGGGGATGAGCAGCCGTTGCGCGTCAAAGGCGTGGCGCCACTACGAGCCTTCCGGATCTTCCCCCCTGCCCAATCTCGCCTCGATCCGCAGGCAGCGCTCATCAACCCGGCGCAGATGGCCGGACACGCCTTTCTCGATAAATGATAGAATGCGGAAGCATGAGGAAGCGCGCCCCTGCGCCTACAAGGGTCATTGGCATTGATCCAGGACTGAACATCACCGGCTATGGAATCGTCGAGCTTTCCGCCTCGGCGGCGAATCTCGTCGAGGCAGGCGTGATTCGTTTGCCGGCATCGAACGGCAATAACCTTGCGCTCCGGCTCGAATCGCTCTACGAAAACGTTTGGGAAGTCATCCGCGAATTTTCGCCCGAAGCGATGTGTTTGGAAGAGGTTTACAGTCACGTGGATTATCCGCGCACGGCGATTCTGATGGGCCACGCTCGGGGCGTCATCTGCCTCGCGGCGCGCAAGGCGCGCATCCCGGTGTTTCACCTTCCAGCCAAACGCGTCAAGCAATCCATCACCGGCAACGGAAACGCCTCAAAATTGCAAGTGCAGCGCGCGGTGCAGCAGCGATTTTCACTCGCCCGCTTGCCCGCCCCTCCCGACGTCGCGGATGCGCTTGCCGTGGCGCTGTGCTACCTTAAGACGGTGAAGGCCGCGTCGAACGGTTTCGGCAACATCTAGTCGCGAATCACAAATTGCTTCTGCCGGCTACAAACGGAGCAGGAAATTGATCGCGGAAATCACGGGCGAAATTCTCTACGACCGCATCGGACGGCAGTCCGTTCTGATGCGAGTGGATTCTTTCTGCTACGAAGTGCTGGTGCCTTCGGGAGTTGCCTCGCGGCTGCGGCAGGAGCAAACCGGCGAGCGGGTGAATCCCCGGACACTTTTCACCATCGCCTATATTGACGGCGACATGCGTGGCGGGCGCTTGACGCCGCGACTGATCGGTTTCCTCGATCCGCTCGACCGGGAGTTCTTTCAAGCTTTCGTTACGGTCCCGGGCGTCGGCTTTATGAAGGCGCTGCGATGCCTGGTCCGACCGCTCAACGAAATCTCGCTCGCTATCGAGAGCGGCGACACGCAGTTTCTGCAGGAGCTTCCGCACATCGGTGCGAAAACCGCCGAGCGCATCGTGACGGAGTTGCGCGGCAAGATGGCGAAGTTCGCCCTTGCCCGCAAGGATGAACCGCTTTCGCTCGAGCGCGAATCGCCTTCGGAGCTGAAGGCGGAATCGCTCGAAGTGCTTTTGCAGCTTGAATATTCACGCGGTGAAGCGCTGCGGCTGGTCGAAGAAATTTTTTCGCAGCATAAGGGCGTCAAGACCGCGGAGGAATTCCTGCGCACAGTGTTTGAGCGGCTGCACCCGAAAACCGAATGACCGCCGACTACAAACCGGAGCGGAACGCCGCGGGAGCGGCGCGCGTGCGCCTCGTTTCGCCCACGTCGCTATCAAACGACGACGAGAATTTCCAGCAGGGTCTGCGCCCGCCGACGCTCGACGAGTACGTCGGGCAGAAGAAAGTGCGCGAGAAACTTTCAATCGCCCTCGAAGCGGCCAAAGGACGCAAGGAAGCGCTCGAACACACACTGCTTCACGGCCCGCCGGGACTCGGCAAAACGACCCTCGCTTACATCATCTCTCACGCCATGGGATCGAAGATCACGACTACCTCGGGACCGGCACTCGAGCGCACCGGTGACCTGATGGGCATCCTGACGAACCTCGGCGAAGGCGACATCCTCTTCATTGATGAAATCCATCGCCTGCCGGTGAATATCGAAGAATTTCTCTATCCCGCCATGGAAGATTTCAAGGTGGATTTCGTGGTGGATAAAGGGATGTTCGCGAAGACGATTCGCGTGCCGCTCAAGCGCTTTACGCTTGTGGGCGCAACGACGCGCGCCGGAACTCTTTCGGCGCCGTTGCGCAACCGCTTCGGGCTGTTCTTTCATCTCGATTTTTATTCGCCGGAAGATCTGAGCCAAATCATCATGCGCTCGGCGCGGATTCTGAACACGGCCATCGAGCCCGAGGGCGGCGAGGAAATCTCCCGCCGTGCGCGCGGCACTCCGCGCGTCGCCAATCGCCTGTTGCGGCGAGTCCGCGACTATGCTGAAGTCAAAGCGCGAGGCCGGATTACACCGGCGATCGCCCGCCAGGCGCTCCAACTTGAAGGTGTGGACGACCAAGGACTCGACGATCTGGACCTGCGATTTCTTTCGACGATTATCAAGCTCTATGGCGGAGGGCCCGTCGGTGTGGAAGCGCTTGCGGCAACGCTCAATGAGGAAGTGGATACGCTCGTGGATATGGTCGAGCCTTATCTACTCCAGCTAGGTTTCATCAGCCGCACGCGTTCCGGCCGAACGGCCAACGCCCCGGCCTATCATCACCTTAAACTTGAAAAGCCGCGCAACGATTCGGCAACCTTGTTTGACGAACCGGCCTGAGCGGAGGTCCCGCTTGAGCACAAGCAACGCAAAGCGAACCCTCAAAAGGCCTGCGCTTCGGCGGATTTACCTCTCGCTCGGATCCAATATGGGAAAGCGCCGGGCGAACATCCGAGAAGCGCTTCGGCGGCTGCCGCGCGAACGAATCGCGCTGCGCCGAATCTCTTCCTTATACCGAACGGAGCCGGTGGAGTACCGCGAGCAGCGGTGGTTCGTGAATTGCGTTGTGGAGGCGGCGACAAAACTCGCGCCGGTCCCTTTGCTTCGTTCGCTCAAGCGAATCGAAAAACAGCTTGGCCGCGCGCCGGGAATTCCGAAAGGTCCGAGGCCGATTGACATTGACATTCTATTCTACGAAAATCGCGTGGTTCGGCAGCGCGCGCTTCGGATTCCGCACCCGCGCTTCGCCGACCGCCGCTTCGTGCTGATTCCTCTTGCGGAAATTGCGCCGGCGCTGTGCGACCCGGTGAGTGGGCTGACCCTCTCTCGGCTTATGCGGCGGACGAGCGACCGGAGCCGCGTGATAAAAATGGCAAATCACCCCTTGCGGATCGAGAGCCAGCGGAAAGCGGCCGTCGGCAAGCCTTCAGCCGCAAATCGCCCATCGGCCACGGAGAGGAAGGCGTGAGCGGACTTCCCGATTACGAGCCTCCGCGGTTAATCGCCATCGAAGGCCCGATCCGCGTCGGAAAAACGACGCTCGCCGATTTTCTCGCGGACCGCCTCCACGCCGAGCGCCTGCGCGACATTGAGAACAATCCTTTCCTCGGCGATTTTTATCAGGAAAAACCCGGCGCCGCTTTCGCCGCTCAGCTTTATTTTCTCGTTCACCGATTTCATCAATACCAGGCGCTCGATTTAGCCTCGACCGCTCGGCGCGTCGTTGTGAGCGATTACCTCTTCGATAAGGATAAAGTCTTCGCCAACCTGAACTTGAGCGACCTGGAACTCGCTCTTTACGACGAATATTTCGCGCTGCTCGCCGAGCAGGTTCCGATTCCCGATCTCGTGATATACTTGCAAGCGAAGCCCGAGACGCTTCGCAGGCGCATTGAGAAGAAGAATGTGCCCATCGAAAACGCGATTTCCGATGATTATCTCGAAAGCGTCGTCAAAGCCTACGAGCATTTCTTCTTCCACTATCATTCGAGCGATTTGCTGGTGATTGACACATCCGAAATCGATTTCGTCGGGCGCAGCGAAGACCTCGACGAGCTCTTGGCCCGATTGAAGCAGCCCGTCAAGGGCACGCAGTATTACCTGCCGCTCGGATCCCGCCGTGGCGCGACCGAGACGGAAGGCAATGGATGAAAGCGCTTGCAGACAGAATGAACAATTCGCGCGAAACGGGTCAACTCTTACGACGATCCAGCGCAAACGGAGGAACGCCATGGACCTTAAACCCGAGGCCGTGAGCAAGGTAACCGTCCCCTATGTTCTCGAACGGAAACTGCACGGCCACAAACTCACCTGCATAACCGCCTACGATTATCCGACGGCGCGACTCGCCGACGAAGCCGGAATTGACGTCATCCTCGTCGGAGATTCGCTGGGTCAGGTCGTACTGGGGTACGACTCGACCGTGCCCGTAACGCTCGATGAATTGCTCCACCACACACGCGCAGCGCGCCGGGGAAGCCGGCGATCGTTGCTCGTCATGGATCTGCCTTTCGGTTCTTACCAGGTGAATGACGAGGACGGGTTGCATGCGGCGGTCCGCGCGGTGAAGGAAGCGGGTGCGGAAGCCGTTAAACTGGAAGGCGGCCGAAAACGCGCAGCTCTCATTCGCCGCCTCGTTGACGCGGAAATCCCCGTCATGGGCCACGTCGGGCTGACGCCGCAGTCAGTTCACGCGATGGGAGGCTACGGCGTTCAGGGAAAAACGCTCGATTCCGCGGGCCGTATTCTGGCGGACGCGCAAGCCGTCGAGGACGCGGGCGCATTTGCTGTGGTGCTGGAAGGCATTCCGCGCGAGTTGGCGGTGATGATTACGGAGCGCCTTCGAATCCCGACCATCGGCATCGGCGCCGGGCCGGATTGCGACGGCCAGATTCTGGTTTTCCACGATTTGGCGGGCCTGACTTTCGGTGCACCGGCAAAATTCGTGCGGCGGTATGCCAGCCTCGGCGAGGCGATTGCGAAGGCACTCGCCGATTTCCGGCACGACATTCTCGCCGGTGATTATCCTTCCGACGGCGAGTCCTATCACTGGCCGAGCGCCGTCCGCGAACAGTTCGAAAAGGAATCATTACGCAGACCTTGAAAAAATCCTTTGCCGATTGCGTCATGTTCAGGCGGCCCTCTGCGCCGCGGACTGGCGCCTCGAAAATTCGGCGCCTTCCGGAGCGATTGCTTTGCGGACGATAAAGAGCATTTCGGAAATGAGGGCGGTCGCCCGTGAGGTGCGCAAACCGGGAAAATCGCTGGCCCTCGTGCCGACGATGGGCGCATTGCACGAAGGCCATTTGAGCCTGATTCGGCGCGCCAAACGCCAATGCGATGCAGTGGCCGCTTCCATCTTCGTCAACCCGCGACAATTCGACTCCGCCGAAGACCTCAAGCGTTACCCTCGCAACCTCGACCGCGATCTCAAGCTGCTCGATTCCGAAAATGTGAACTTCGTCTTCACGCCCTCAGCCGAAGAAATGTACGCGGAAAATTTCTCTATCACTGTAGATGCAGGCCCCCTCGCGCATCGGCTTGAAGGCGCTTTGCGGCCCGGACATTTCGAAGGCGTCGCGAGCGTCGTCCTGAAGCTTTTCAACATCATTCGGCCCGATGTGGCGTATTTCGGCCAGAAGGATTTCCAGCAAGCGATGGTGATTCGCCGGCTTATTGAAGACCTGAATCTCGACGTTCGCCTTGCGGTCTGCCCCATTGTGCGGGATCCGGCCGGCCTGGCGCTCAGCTCGCGAAACACTCTGCTGAGCTCCCAGGAGAGTGTCGCCGCATTGATGCTCAGCCGAAGCCTTGTTCGAGCCCGCGATATGGTCTGGGGCGGCGAAACAGCCGCTCGCAAGGTTCAGCAGGAAATCGCCCGCGAGTTCGCCACCAACCCGATGGTCTCGCTTGACTACGCGGAAATTGTCGACCCAATGAATTTCATTCCCGTTGAACGCATCGCGCCCGGGTCCGTCGCGCTGCTGGCAGCGCGCGTGGGATCCGTCCGGTTGATTGACAATCTGATTTTCGGCCCGCCCAATGCGTCGGCGGACCTGCTTCTGCAGGTCGCGCTTTCGGCGAGCCCGGTGGTCTCCGCGGATGCTCGCATTCCGGGGCTCGAAACGGAGACCTTGCGCCAGAGCATCGAAGCTTGCCGCCAGTGCGCCGCCATTTCCCACATCCTCCTGCCCCCGCGTGAGTTCCTGGCGCAGTATGTTCGCCGCGATTACCCCGACTTGAACGTCGTCCGGGTTGCCGTGATCGGGCGCGACTCGCCGGCAAATCCCCGTCACTTCGTTTACCGCGACGCCGACTGCCCCAACCTCTTCACCGAGCGCCTTTTCGAGCTCCTCGGCATTGAGAGCTTTACCGAGTTCAAGGAACGCTTCGTGCTTACCGATTCCATCCGGTGTCACGCCACCGGCCCGCGCGTGCCGGGGAAAGCCATGGAATCCTGCTCGAATTTCCTGCTCCGCGAATTGCGGCTTTTCCCAAACCTCGACACTCTCGTCGTTTTAGGCCAGGACGCCTACTTCGCCGTCCAACGGCACCTGATGGGGCGGTCGCCCGACCGCATCCTGCCCTTCGAAAGTCTATTGGAGAAAAAAGGCTGGGCGAGCGAACGAGTTGAGATTCCGGCGATAGGCTCGCGTGGGTTGCAGATTTTCTACTGCTTCCACCCAACCACCGGCTACGTTCGCAGCCCATCGCTGCGCACGGTGCTGAACGTCCCTGCCGAGCCCGAGTTCAGCATGCAACCCGAAGGGCCGGTAGGCACATCAGAAATAAAGGAAAGTTGAGGTGGAGGAGCGGCGCTCGTGAGGAATGGTTGGCCGGGCGCCGCTCGTGCGGTATAATGTCGGCAGGGAGTCGCGGGGGGATTTGCGCCAACATTATCTTAACCGGAGGTGAACCATGCGCATCAAGCCTTTGATTTTCCCCCTCAGTGTTTTAGCTCTGGCGATTGGGTTCCAAACCGCCAGCGCGGGGGCCATTCGTTACGCCGGCAAGCAAATCGCAGTCGGAACTACGTCGGCGGTTTCTGCGGCGGCAAGCGGCGGAAAGACGATCGCCGCAGGCGTCGCGACGGCCGGCCAAGTCACGGGTGGATGGGTTTCAAACCATGCAGGGCCCGTGGGCAACGGCATAATGACCGGCGTTCGAGGCACGAAGAATTTCTCCGTAAAGGTCGCCAACGGTACTTCCTCCTTCGCGCGAAAAGCCTGGAAGATAATCTGGTAGCTGGATGGCGGACAAAGACCCCGGAGAGCCGGGGTCTCTTCTCCGCCTTTCTACCGGCTCAAATGCGCTCGTTTGACGTTCCATCCTTCAACAGCTACCGCGCGCGCCCAAATCTTCCAAGTAAATCGCTGCTGCAGGTCCTGCTCAATGGGATTCCCCCTCTGCGGAACCCGTGAGGTTCCTCGCGTGCCCGTAACGCGCGTCTTAGTCGCTCATGAATAATCGGCGGTTCAGCAGTTTGCCGCCCGCGCGAGATCGGTCCACATCTCTTCATAAGACTTAACCTGAACCAACCTATGACCATTGGACAGATAACTGAGCCAATAACGCCTGAACAAATAACTGTACAAATGACTGAACAAATATCTGCTTGACAAGGTGCGAACGCCCTCATATCATCCTTCCGTTGGCGGGTAAGCTCTAAATTCCAATATTAGGCAGGAGGGTCAGTCATGTCAGGACGGAAACTGCATAGGGTCCGTGGGATATTCGTGTGTGTATTCATGCTGGGATTCGCAATCGCGCCGCAGCATCTGGCGGCTCAGCAGGCGAATGATTCAACGCAGGCGGTTGCGGTGAGCGCGCCGCTCGGCTTTTCAAGCGCAGTCGTTCCGCAATTGATCAAGTTCTCGGGCGTGGCGCTCGATCTTTCGGGCAAGCCGATGGCGGGAACGGCCAACCTGACCTTCTCTATTTACGCGCAGCAATCGGGCGGCGAGCCGTTGTGGTTTGAGACGCAGACGGTCGAGCTTGATTCCGCGGGGCAGTACACGGTGCTCTTGGGCGCGACGCGGGGCGGGCTGCCGATGAGCTTGTTCACGTCGGGCGAAGCGCGCTGGCTTGGGATCGAAATCGGCAACGGGCCGGAAGAGGCTCGCGTGCTCTTGCTGAGCGTTCCTTATGCGCTCGAAGCGGGCAACGCGGAGACGTTGGCCGGGAAGCCGCTTTCAG
>JAKASG010000090.1 GCA_021828285.1 Acidobacteriota bacterium
AAAACCGGCGACCAGGTTGCTAGCGAGCAGGTCAATGTTCTGACGCAATCCGTTCAAGCGCAGCTTGCCGCGCAGGAGGCGAAGGTCGAACAATTGCGCGCGATGTACAACTTGAAAAAATCGCAGCTCGATTCGCTGGTCGTGCGCGCCGGAGCGGCGGGCGTGCTGCAGGAATTGCCGGTCGAGGTCGGGCAACAGGTGACGGCCGGCGTGACGCTTGCAAAAGTCGTCCAGCCGAGCCACCTGAAAGCGCAGCTTCAGATTGCGGAGACGCAAGCGAAAGATGTTCAGCTCGGTCAAAAAGCCTTTATTGATACCCACAATGGCATCATTCCCGGTCACGTGATTCGCATTGATCCGGCGGTTCAAAACGGCACGCGCACGGTGGATGTGAAGCTCGATGGGCCGTTGCCGCCCGGCGCCGTGCCGGACTTGAGCGTGGACGGCACGATCGAAATTGAGGATCTTTCCGACGTGCTCTACGTCGGCCGGCCGGCCTTCGGCCAGTCGGACAGCACCATCAGCCTTTTCAAAGTGGTGGACGGCGGCAAGGACGCGGTGCGCGTGCCGGTCAAGGTCGGCAAGGCCTCGGTCAATTCAATCGAAATCCTCGGCGGCCTCAAGGTCGGTGATGAAGTGATTCTCTCCGATATGTCGCGCTGGGATGCATTCAATCGGGTGCGATTGCAGTAGCACGGCGCCGGAAGTCAGAATTACGAACGGCGTGAAACGGGCTCGGGCTGAATGGTTGGGAAATTCGAACCCCATCATTTGAGCTGTGACCGGGGTTGAAGGGAGAAAGCTAATGGGCGCCTTGGTGCAGGATTTGAAATACGGGTTGCGAATGCTCGCGAAAAATCCCGGCTTCACGGCCGTTGCCGTGCTGACGCTCGCGCTCGGCGTTGGGGCGAATACGGCGATCTTCCAATTGATTGACGCGGTGCGCCTGCGTACGCTGCCGGTTAAAGATCCGAGCGCGCTCGCCATCGTCCATCTCAACAACCATCACTGGGGCTGGGGGGATTTCAACGGCCCGTACGCGAACTTCACTTTTCCTCTTTGGAAACAGGTCGAGAAGCGCCAACAGGGTTTCTCCTCCATCGCCGCGTGGGGCGCTAGTGCGCTCAACCTGGCGAACGGAGGGGAAGTTCAAATTGCGCGGGCCATTTTTGTGAGCGGCGAGTTTTTTCGAACTATGGGCGTGCGCCCCGTGCTGGGCCGGTTAATCGCTCCGTCAGATGACCCGCTGGGTTGCTCGGGCGTCGTGGATCTGAGCTATGCCTTCTGGCAACGACGGTATGCAGGGTCCGCTTTGGTGGTCGGGAAGACGCTCACACTCCAAGGCAACGTCTTTTCCATCATCGGCGTGACGCCGCCAAGTTTCTACGGCGTTGCGGTCGGCGACCGCTTTGACGTCGCCGCCCCTGTTTGCTCGGCGCAGTTCATCGGAGGGGCGGACAATCCCATCACGGGTCTAAGGCCGCGAGAGGTCTGGTGGCTTTCAGTCTTGGGCCGACTCAAGCCCGGCTGGACCCGGGCGCGCGCCCAGGCGCAGCTCGCCGTCATTACGCCCGCGGCGCTGCACGAAACGATCCCTCGGAAATACGATTCCGACAGCGTGAAGCATTATCTCCGGTACACGCTCCAGGTGCGTCCGGCGGCGAACGGATTTTCGCAAATGCGCCGCGATGCCTCTACGCCTCTCGACTTGCTGCTCGGACTCTCGGGCCTCGTTCTTCTGATCGCGTGCGTGAACCTTGCAAACCTGATGCTCGCTCGCTCGAGCGCCCGCGAACGCGAGGCGGCGGTGCGGCTGGCGCTCGGAGCAACACGGGGCCGATTGATTCGCCAATGGCTTGTGGAGAGCGCGCTCGTGGCGGCCGCGGGAGCGGTTTGCGGGGCGCTCCTTGCCGCCGACGTAAGCCATTTCCTGATCGCCTTCATCAGCACGCCCGAAAATCCGATATTCCTCAACATGCCGATGGACGGGCGCGTGCTCGGCTTCGCCGCGGGGCTTGCGGTCCTCACAACGATGCTTGTTGGCCTTGCGCCGGCATTGCGCGCGGGGAGCCTGCCGCCTGGCGCCGCACTCAAGGCCGGCGGCCGCTCGATGACCGCCGGGCGCAATCAGTTCCGCTTGCAGCGCATTCTGGTCGCCTCCCAGGTGGCGCTGTCCGTTGTGTTGGTCGCGGGCGCGCTGCTCTTTGCTCGGAGCCTCGAGAATCTGATGACGCGCAATCCCGGATTCCAGGAGGATGGCGTCCTTGTGGCCAATCTCGATACCACACGCCTCAAGCTCACCCCGGCCCAGGGCGACGAGTTCGAACGTGACCTGCTTGGACGAATTCGCGCGCTGCCTCCAGTCGCCGCTGCGGCAATTTCGATGCGGTCCCCGATGAGCGGCAGTACCAGCAATGATGAGGTCCTCGACGCAAAGGGCAATCATCCGAATGGCGCCTCGTGGCTCGACTACATCAGCCCGGGTTACTTCCAAACTCTGGAGATTCCGATTCTCGCCGGGCGCGACTTCACTTCGGACGACACGGCGACATCGTCCAAGGTTGTTATCGTTAATCAGGCGTTCGTAATGAAGTTCCTCCATGGCACGAAGAATCCCGTCGGCCAGTCGTTCCGCAAGTGGGAGCCGCCCGGCCAGCCCGAGCCTTACTACCGGATTGTCGGACTCGTGGCGAACTCCGTTTATAACGACCTGCACCAGCCCATGGCGCCGATCATGTACTTTGCGCGAACCCAAAACGACCATCCGGAGATTTTTAGCGGCCTGACGCTTCTCACGCGGTCGCGTGGCGGGATGGCGGCAATGGTCAATTCCGTAAAAGAAGCGATCGAGCGAACGAACCCGGAAATTGATATTCAATTCAGTGTGTTGCGCGCGCAAATCCGTGAAACGCTCATTCAGGACGAACTGATGGCCACGCTGTGCGGATTTTTCGGCGTCTTGGCAGTGGTGCTGGCGGCCATCGGCTTGTACGGCGTCATTTCCTACACCGTGGCGCAACGCACAAATGAGATGGGCATCCGCATGGCGCTCGGCGCAGACCCTGCCAGTTTGATTCGGATGATTCTGGGCGAAGTTGCCGTGCTGATCGGAATTGGGGTTGTTGTGGGCGCCGGGCTCACGCTCGCCGGCGGCAAAGCGGCGAGTTCGATGCTCTACAGCTTGGACGCCCGCGACCCGTTGACGCTCGCGCTCGCGGCCATTTTGCTTGCGGCCGTCGGGATTATCGCCAGCTTCATTCCGGCGCGGCGAGCAACCAAAGTCGATCCGATGGTGGCACTGCACTATGAATGATTGGAAATTGGGCGCTTGAGGGGTTGGGCGATGGGCGA
The DNA here is from genome assembly GCA_021828285.1 of Acidobacteriota bacterium. Classification (GTDB taxonomy): domain Bacteria; phylum Acidobacteriota; class Terriglobia; order UBA7540; family UBA7540; genus JAKASG01. The sequence goes on from JAKASG010000090.1 coordinate 3,352, forward strand.
GCGAAAAGCCATGAAGCTTCAGGACAGAATCAAATCGGCAATCCGAAATCCGGCAACTAGCAACGGGCAGGGCCTAGTTGGAGAAGGGATTCACAATCTTGAGATCGCCGAAGCGGCTGAAGTCGTGATCACCGGTGATGAGTTCGGAGACGCCGTGTTCGAGACACAACGCGACGATGTGAGCGTCGTGAACCATATTGCCGGTGGCTGCTGCATGGCGCACGGCTGCATCGAGCACGGAAGGGTGGTGCGCCGTTTCCGCCAGCAGCACGAGCGAAGGCGACGCCAGAATTTGGCGCAAATCTTCGAGGGCGATATCGAGAGGGACGGGCGGATGGAAGACGCGAGGATGAGTCGCCACTCTGAGAAATTCGTAAATGCAGGGCCAGGGAATCGCCCAGGGGGCCGTCCCCTCGGCGAGGCCTTTCAAAATCTTGAGGGCGCGGTCGTGATGCCGGCTCGACTCAATTTCGGCATAAATCAGAATGTTCGTGTCAACCGCTTGCAAAGGTCAGCGCCCGTCCATCAGGTCGAACAGCGCGTCGCGATCCGTCAGGCTCACGCCCGGCAGCTCGGCCGCCTTCCAACCCCGAAGGCGCATCCGATAGGGCTCCCGCGGCTTCGCCGCCAAAGAGCGGCGAAGGAGGTCGCTGGCGACGGCTTGCAACGTGCGGCCCTCTTCGGCGGCTTTTTTCTTCAGCTCCCGCAGGAGATGGTCTTCAAGCGTCAAGGTGGTTCGCCTCATGCATAAAAGTGTAGGTCCAAATCATCAAGATGTCAATAGGCGCACCCCTGCGGTCGGAGCTTTTGAGGGCTGGTTGTCGAAATCGGTGAAGTGGGAATTGCAGACGCGGCGGATTGAACGCACGTTCGTGTTTTTCCGTCATTCGTAGGTGGGGATATTTCCCTGGCTGGAAGGAGCAGCTCATGGGCACGCTGATTCAGGATTTGAAATACGGGTTGCGAATGCTCGCGAAAAATCCCGGGTTCACGGCCGTCGCCGTGCTGACGCTCGCGCTCGGCATCGGCGCGAACACCGCGATTTTCAGCGTGGTGAACGGCGTGCTGCTCAATCCACTGCCTTACGCACAACCCGGCCGTCTGGTGGCGCTGTATTCGAAGACGGCGCAATTCAGGCGCTCCTCAATTTCTTATCCCAACTTTCTTGACTGGGTTCGAGACAACCGGTCGTTTTCCGCGCTCGCCGCCTACCGCGCCGACGACTTCAGCCTGACAGGCGCGGGCGAACCTGAACGCGTGCCGGTCGAAATGACCTCCGCCTCATTCTTTTCCATCCTGGGAGTCAAGCCCGTGATTGGCCGCTTGTTTACTGCGAGGGATGATCAAGTAGGCGCTGCACCCGTGGCGCTGCTGGCCGGCGGATTTTGGAAGCGCAAGTTCGGCGCATCGCCGCATGTTCTGGGCAAATCCATCACGCTCAACGACACGGATTACACCATCGTCGGAGTGATTCCTTCCACCTTCTATTTCAGCGGAGACAATTTCCATCGGAGCGATGTGTTCACGCCCATCGGCCAGTGGAGCGACCCGACTTTCCGCGACCGCCGCACCGGCATGGGCATGGACGCCGTGGGTCGGCTCAAGCGCGGTGTCACCTTCGCCCAGGCCAAGGCGGATATGGACGCGCTGGGGCGGCACTTGGCTGAAGCTTATCCCGAAGCGGACAAGGGAACCGGCATCACTTTGATTCCGCTGAAACAAAATGTCGTGGGGTCTATCCGGCCTTATTTGCTGATGCTCCTGGGCGCGGTGGGCTTCGTGCTCTTGATCGCTTGCGTCAACGTGGCGAACCTATCGCTCGCGCGCTCGACGGGCCGGGCGCGGGAGTTCGCCGTTCGCATCGCACTCGGCGCGGGGCGCGGGCGCGTTGTGCGGCAACTCTTGACGGAAAGCGTTTTGCTCGCGCTCGCGGGCGGCGGGATGGGCTGGCTGGTTGCGACTTGGGGACTTCCGGCTGCACTCAGGTTGCTGCCCGAAGCGTTGCCTCGTGTCCAGGAAGTGCGCCTGGACACGCACGTTCTGCTGTTCACATTGGCCGCCTCGGTGCTGGCAGGAATTTTGTTTGGCTTGGCGCCGGCGTTCAAGGCCTCTGGCGCAGGCATCGGTGAGACGCTTAAGGAAGGCGGGCGCGGCGCGAGCGGCACGCACCATCGCGCCCAAGGCGTTTTTGTCGCTGCGGAAATGGCGCTCGCTGTCATCCTGCTGGTGAGCGCCGGCCTGATGATTCGCAGCCTGGCGGAGCTGTGGAGCGTTGATCCGGGCTTCGACCCGCATCACTCGCTTGTCTTTCGCGCTTCGTTCCCGCCCCTTAAGTCTCCGGACGCGGCGCGCGAGACCTGGCGAGAGATTCGTGACAAGCTTACGGCCATCCCCGGCGTCGAGGCCGCATCAATGACTTTTGCATCCATGCCTACGCAAGGCGATTCGGAGCTGCCGTTCTGGCTCGCAAACCAGCCCAAGCCGTCCAGCGAGTCGCAAATGAAAGTTTCGCTGTTTTACCTGGTGCAGCCGGATTATTTGAAGGCCATGAAGATTCCGCTCGAGAGCGGACGCTTTCTCACTTCCGGTGACACCGAGCGCGCGCCGGTCGTTACCGTGATTGACGAAGACTTCGCCAAGCTTTACTTCCCCGGACAGAATCCCATTGGCCAACGGATCAGCTTCGATATTTTGGGCCAGACGGCGGAAATTGTCGGCGTTGTCGGCCACGTCAAGCAATGGGGACTGGATGAGGGCGCTTCCTCACCCGTTCTGGCGCAGTGTTATTTCTCCGTCAGCCAGCTTCCCGACCAGTTCGTGCCGCTGATGGCAGGAAACATCGCCGCCGTGGTACGGACGGCAGGCTCTCCGCTCGCCGCCGTCGGCTCGATTCGCCACGCGATCGAGCAGATCAACGGCCAGGCCGTGGTCTATGACACGGGAACGATGGACGGCATCCTTTCCGATTCACTTTCCGCGCAGCGCTTTTCGATGATCCTGATGGCGGTTTTCGCCGCGCTCGCGCTCGTCATGGCGAGCGTCGGAATTTACGGCGTCGTTTCCTACGTCACGAGCCAGCGCGCGCACGAAATTGGAATCCGCATGGCCCTCGGCGCGCAGCGCGGCGACGTGCTGCGGCTGGTGCTCGGCCAAGGATTGAGGATGGCGCTCATCGGCGTGGCCATCGGCATCGTGGGCGGGCTGGGGCTTACGCGGTTTTTGTCGAGCTTGCTTTACGGCGTGACGCCCGCCGATCCGCTGACCTTTGCCGCCGTTTCGGCGGCGCTGACCGCCGTCGCGTTGCTTGCGAGCTATGTTCCCGCGCGGCGGGCGACGAAAGTGGACCCTATCGTGGCGCTGAGATATGAATGATGAGTGGCACGCGGCAAGTGACGAGAAGGCAGAAATCAGCAGGCGCGTGTGGAAATCGGCCGCGTGAGCGTTAGCGCCACGCGCGACGTGGCGCAGTTCACGGACTTATCGTGAAGGAGCTTTGATGACCAGCCTGATTCAGGATTTGAAGTACGGCCTTCGCATGCTAACGAAAAACCCCGGCTTCACGGCCGTGGCCGTGCTGACGCTCGCGCTCGGCATCGGCGCGAACACCGCAATTTTCAGTGTAGTGAACGGCCTTGTTTTCCGAAACCTTCCTGTTCCCAGGCCGGGCAAACTGGTCTCGTTCGGGTTTATGTGCAAGGGGAATCCGGGCATCCCGGCCACGTCGTATGCCGATTTGCAGGACGCGCGTCACCAAGGCGCCAAATGGGTGGATTTGTTCGCTTACCGAATGGGAACGGACGGCTTGACCGTCGGCGATCAAACGGACCGGATCGCTACCAGTTACGTCACGGGAAATTTCTTCAGCGGGCTTGGCGTCCAGCCCGCGCTGGGACGCTTGATTTTGCCTTCGGAAGGCAAGCCCGGTGGCAGCGATCCCATCATTGTCCTGAGCTATTCATTTTGGAAATCTCGGTTTGGCGGCGACCCCTCAATCGTGGGGAGGTCCGTTCGCCTTGATGGCAAGCCGCTGACTGTCGTCGGCATAGCGCAGAAGGGGTTTCGAGGTGCGTGGAGTTTAGCCGATATCCAGGCGTTCGTGCCGCTCAATGTATCCGAAGGTCCAAGCTTTCCGTGGACGGACCGGACCATGCGAAATCTCTTCGTGTTGGGGCGGCTTCGGCCCGGCGTCGCCCTTTCGCGCGCCGACGCGGCCGTCCAGGTGATTGCGAGCCGTCTCGCGCACGAACATCCGAAGAGCGATCCGGGCGCCACGGCCTGGCTGCTGCCCGAAAGGGACGCGTCTCTCACGCCTTTCCCGAAGCCCGGCGAATTTCACCGCCAGGTGGCGAGCTTTGTGTTCTTCCTTGCCCTGGCCCTGTTGGTCCTGCTGCTTGCATGTTTCAATTTGGCGAATATGCTTCTTGTCCGTGCAACGGCGCGGGCGCACGAAATGGCAGTCCGCTCCGCTCTCGGTGCCGGGCGCGGCCGTCTGGCCGGGCAAGCTTTGACCGAGAGTTTTCTGTTGGCAATTTTCGGCTGTGGGGCTGGAATCGTAGTGGCCGTATGGGTCTCGAATCTCCTGCAATCCATCCAGATCAATGCCGGAATGAATTTTCGACTGAACTTTGGTTTTGACGCCCGGGTGTTTCTTTATGCGACATGCGCGGCTGTGCTGGCGGCAATCCTCATTGGCCTGGTTCCCGCATTGCGCGCGGCTCGCGCGAACCCTTCCGAGGTCCTGCACGAGAGCGGGCGGACTGCGACGGGCGCGAAGAGCCGCCTCCGCAGTTTTTTCGTTGTCGGGCAGACTGCCGGATCGGTGGTTCTGCTCATCGTTGCCGGCCTTTTTATGCGCGGCTTGATCGCTGTTGAACATATGGACCTGGGGTTCAATCCCGATCATCTTTTCAAGGCCAATATGGACCCCCACGAAGCGGGCTATAAAAAGGCGCAGGCGCAGCAGTTCTATAGCCATCTGCTGGACCGAATGAGGGCAATCCCGGGCGTTAAGTCAGCAAGCCTGGCCCTTCTCTACCCTTCGAACGCTGTCATGGCGTACATGATGCCCGTAGAGGCGAAAGGCCACGCAATTCCGGCCGGAAGTGCGGCGCCCACCATCGAAGCAAACATTGTCTCGCCTGATTACTTCAAAACAATGCAGATTCCGATCGTGCGAGGTCGGCCGTTTCTCGATTCAGACACCGCAACTTCATCGAAGGTGGCCGTCGTCAATCAAACACTCGCGCGCCGCCTTTGGCCGAAGGATGACCCTCTTGGAGAGAGTTTCAGCATTTCAGGGCCAAATGGACCCTGGGTAAAAGTGGTAGGGATCGCGCGGAACAGCACGTATTTGTCGATTGCTTCTAAACCGATACCCTATTTTTATTTGCCCGTTTCCCAGAACTACCAGTCATACGAAACTCTCCTTGTTCGAACGGTGGGTCACTCCAGGGCGGTCATGCGGAGCGCCGAATCTGCGGTCCATTCGCTTGCTCCTGGGGTGCCCGTTTGGGGCGTCCGAACAATGCGCCAAACGTTGGACCGCTCGCTCGCCGGGTTTCACGCGTTATGGCTTGTCTCGATGTTGACCGTGACACTCGGTCTTTTGGGCTTGATGCTCGCGGTTTTAGGCGTTTACGGCGTAATTTCTTATAACGTCAGTCGTCGAACCAAGGAATTCGGAATTCGGATTGCGCTCGGCGCGAGACCGCGCGACATCCAACGGATTGTCTTTCGCCAGGCTCTGATTCTACTGACGATTGGAATTACTGTCGGCCTCGCCGCTGCGCTTGCAATGTCACGCGTCATGGCCCACGTGCTGCGCGGCGTCAGCGCCCACGACCCGCTCACTTACGCATCCGTCACGCTTCTGATCGCGGGGGTCACCCTTCTCGCGTGTTACATCCCCGCGCGGCGGGCGACGAAAGTGGATCCCATGGTGGCGCTGAGATATGAATGAAGTCTCCAGTTATCAGCTTTCAGCCGTCGGCTGACGGACTGACGGCTGAAAGCTGATGGCTGAGTGCTGAACATCGAGAACTGAATGAGGAGACGCGATGGAAACCAATTCGCAAACTGAAGTTGGACAAAAACAAAAGGGCAACGGCTCAGGCGAGCCGTTGATTCGCCTGGAAGCTTTGACCAAAGTGTTTTACACCGAGGAAGTCGAGACACACGCGCTTTCGGGCGTTCATCTCGACATCAGGAAGGGTGAATATCTTTCGATTTCCGGGCCGTCGGGCTGCGGCAAATCCACGCTGCTCTCGATCATCGGCCTGCTCGATTCGCCGACCGGCGGCAAATACTGGCTCGGCGGCACGCCGGTCGAGAACCTCAATCTCTCCGACCGTTCGCGCATTCGCAACCGCGAAGTCGGCTTCATTTTCCAAAGTTTCAATTTGATCGGCGATCTCACGGTTTACGAAAACGTGGAGCTGCCGCTCACCTACCGCGGCATGCCTTCCGCTGAGCGCAAGAAGCGCGTGATGGATTCGCTCGAACGGGTGGGCATGGCGCATCGCGTCCGGCACTATCCTTCACAGCTTTCGGGCGGCCAGCAGCAGCGCGTCGCCGTGGCGAGAGCGCTGGCCGGCAGTCCCGCGATTCTCCTCGCCGATGAGCCGACGGGCAACCTCGATTCCAAGAACGGCGAGGCGGTGATGGATCTGCTCAAAGAGCTTCACAAGGAAGGCGCGACGATCTGCATGGTGACGCACGATCCTCGCTACGCGCGCAATGCCGATCGCACCGTGCATCTTTTCGACGGCCGTATCGTTGATGAACAAGACCATCGCGCCCACGTCGAGGAGGAAGAACCTCCTGCGAACTGACCGATTGAGCGATGGCGTGGAGGAAATCAATGAGCGCGCTA
>JAKASG010000091.1 GCA_021828285.1 Acidobacteriota bacterium
GGTGGATGGGGCGGTCGCGGTGACGACGAAAGAGGGAACGCTGCGGGTGGAGACGGAAGGTCATGCGATGAACGTGACGAAGGGCCACACGGTGACCCTCAATGCCGACCCTGCGCCGGCGCCGCCGCAAGAGCATATCTCGGAGGACACGGGAGTTGCCGTCGGCGGGCTGTCAGCAGCGGTCTTGGCCGCAATTTTCTCGGGTGTTGCGATTGGCCGTGCCAACTCCGCGAAGAATGCTGCCGGTGCAGCGAATGTCTCCGCTCAGGACGCGATCTCGGCGGCCAATGCGGCTACTACGGCGGCGAATCAGGCAGCGCTCAACGCAGGCTGCGCTCTGGACTTGCTTGAGAACCAGAACGGCATGGCCAGCACGTTCCAGCCGCCGACCGGCGAGTCTTGCCCGCCGGGAATCTAAGGGCGGTACGGGAAAGTTATTCAGAGCGGGCGGCGGCTTCAATGCAGCCGCCCGTTTTGTTTTCGGGGCGTCATTCACGGCAGATTGAGAGCGGAGTCGAGAACCCTCTTGGCTCCGCTTTTTTGTTGCTCCCGCGAGACGCGGGCGATCGGGTGTGCAGACGCCCGGCTTTGAGGAAGAGATGGCGATCACACTGGTCACCGGTGGCGCAGGTTTCATCGGTTCAAATCTTGTTGAGCGACTTGTCGAACGAGGCGAAACGGTTCGAGTCCTGGACGATTTCTCGACCGGGAATGCCGAAAATCTCGCCGGCTTGGCCGGCCGCGTCACGGTTCATCGCGGGGATATAAGGAATCTCGATGAGATGCGGCCGATCATCGCCGGCGCAAATTACGTCGTTCACCTTGCGGCATCGACTTCGGTCGCGCGCTCGGTTTCGGACCCGCTCACCTGCAATTCGGTCAACATTACCGGAACGCTGAATGTCCTGCTGGCGGCGAGGGATGCGGGCGTGAAGCGAGTGATTTTCGCCGCATCAGCCGCGGCCTATGGCGACCACCCGCAGCTCCCTCGCGTCGAAACTCAGGAGCCTTGTCCGCTCTCGCCCTACGCTCTCAGCAAGGTCGCGGGCGAATATTATTGCAGGCTTTTCTGGAAGCTCTACGGCCTCGAAACCGTTGCGCTGCGCTTCTTCAACATTTTCGGTCCGCGCCAGAATCCCGACTCGCCGTATAGCGGTGTGCTTTCGACTTTCATTTCCTCTTATTTGCGGGGCAAGACGCCGGCGATTTTCGGCGATGGCGAGCAATCGCGCGACTTCACCTTTGTAGCCAACGTTGTGGACGCAACTTTACGGGCGGTGGCGGCGCCCGAGGCGGCCGGGCGCGTGATCAACGTGGGCACCGGCGTTCCGCATACACTCAATCAGACGGTCGCCCTGCTGAACAAGGTCTTGGGCCGTGAGGTCACGCCGAAATACAGCCCGGCCCGCGCGGGGGACGTTCGATACTCCCACGCGAAGATAGACCTCGCACGAAGCCTGCTCGGGTACGAGCCTTCAGTGGATTTTGAAGAGGGATTGCGGCGGACGATTGAGTGGCAGCGCGCGGCTTTCATCTGAGGTCGTCGAAAAGCGGGAACCGGCCGTGAATCGAGCGCATCGCGAGCTATTTCGCGCGCGCCATAAATCCTGCAACCGATTCGAGCAAGGCTAAGGCAAACAAGGATCCCGTGCTCTCGCTCGCCTGCGGCAGCAGCACCGACATCTCCGATCTCATCACCAGCTCGCGGTCATTGCCGTCCGTTATGGCAAAGAGGCTTTTGCCGGAATGCCGAAGCGCGCGAGCCGTGTCATGGAGGTCCGACTTCACGCGGCACTCGGAGCCTGTCACGATGACCACTCCTTCACTCTCGCCGCGCGCCGCCGCAATGTCTTGTGTATCCCCCGCATGTTCAACAACGGAAGCCTTTCGCGAGAAGCCTTCGATCCGCCACGCAGCGTGAAGGGCCGTCGGATGGAAAAATCCCCCGCCGACGAAGCGAAGGCGCCCACATTCGGCGAGTTTTGCGGCGAGCGCCTTCGCCGCATCGGCGAGCTGTGAGAAGATCCATTCCACCTGGCCCGGAAGCTCCTGGAACTTGTCCTCGGTTTTCTCCCGGTCTGTTTTGCGCTGCGCCTTGAGTACCCGCGATGCGACGACTGCCAGATAGGTGAGGGCTGCGTTGAGGCAAAAGTCCAAAACCGCCGCAGGCTCGCTTTCCGCCGTGCTCTCCTGTGCGCCGGCTTCTCTCCAATTCAGCAACCGGCCGCGGCCGTCGAGTATCCATAGCGCCGCTCCGCCGGATTCGAGCTTTGGTCCCAGGCGTTTCGCGCTCTCGGAGGCGCCGTTCGCCGTCACGTTGATGACGAGCGAGCGCGGCTCGACTGAAGGAAGCGTATAGGCTTCAAATTCGCTCACCGGGCGCGCAATCGCCGGCCTGCGGAGTTGCGTTTCAATCGCGAGTGCGCCGCGCAGCGCGGCGAAATATCCTGCACTGTCTCCAATAAAATAAATCACCGCCTGGTTCCAGCCCGTGCGGCGGACCAGCGATTCAAAGTCCTTCCGCGCCCCTTCGAGCATCCGCTCGAGCGCGCGCGGGATGGCCTGAATGTCGCTGAGGTGTCTCATGGACCCAAGAAATTCCGGCGCGCTCCCTTGGACGCGCCCGGCCGTGTACGGCTACGGATGCCAGGCGACGACTTCCTCCGCCGTCTTGGTGTGAACGTAGCTGAAGGTGTGAGTCGCCTCGTCGTACTCGTGGATTTTCGGCACGGGAATCTCGTGGCAAGTCGGCAGGCAGCCGCGATTATAATGAGCCCGGAATTCATTGGGGAAAGCCTCGATGAGGCTTGGAATAAGGAGCGAGTGCTCGGCGGGCAGATAGCATCGGTTGCCCGTCGGCGCCATGCGGGAATTCGAAATTGCGAGATTCAGCTCAAGATCGCTTCCCCGGCCTTCGACGATCATTTGCAAATAATTTGTCGCCATGTTGGTGCCCGTTTTGCAGGAAATGCACTGGCCGCAGGACTCGACGAACAGAAACTCGGAGAGTCGCCAGGTCACGCGCACCATGCAGGTGGAATCGTCATAAACGATCAGCCCGCCGGAGCCGAGGCCCGACCCCGCGCGCTTCATCGAGCCGAAATCGAGCGGCGTATCGAGCAGGGAAGGCAAAATCACGGCGCTCGCGACCCCGGACAACATCGCCTTCAGCTTCCGGCCGGGTTTCGCGCCGCCGGCAAATCCCTCCATCAAGGCGCGCATCGGCGTGCCCATCGGAAGCTCGAAAACGCCTTGATTCTGCACGTCGCCTGAAACCGTGAAAATCATCGTGCCGGGAGAATCCGCGCTGCCGGCGGCGCGAAACCAATCTGCCCCGTGCATAATGATGTTCGGAACGTTCGAAAGCGTTTCAGCATTGTTCGCAACGGTCGGGTTGAGCTCGAGAGGATCGGTTACGAATAGGCCTTTGATGTAGGGAGGAAAGTCCGGCTCGCGCGGCAAAGCGTCATGCCCTTCAATCACTTCAAGGAGCGCCTTCTCTTCGCCGAACAGATAATCCTCGGGCCCGCGAACGATGGAAACGGGGATCTGGCCGAGAACCCCGCGCGAAGTCATTTCCCTAAGCGCGCGGCTGAGCGCGGCGTACTCCCTCTCGAAGCTCGACTTCATCGCAATGTACGCTCCGCGGGCGTCAATGGCGTATGCCGCGATGGCGACGCCTTCGAGTAGTTGGTAGGGATTGCGGCGAATCAGCGTGCGGTCCTTGTAGGTTCCCGGCTCACCTTCGGCGGCATTGCAGGCGAGGTATTTGACCGGGCAGGGGTCGGCGGCCACGCTCGACCACTTTACGCCCGTAGGAAATCCCGCACCGCCTCTTCCGCGCAATCCCGACTTCTTGACCTCCGCGATAATCGCGGCGCGCGGCATTTTGAGCGCCTTCTCAAGCGCGCGTCCCCCGCCCGCTGCAAGGTACGCGTCGAGCGAAAGAATCGGATCCATTGGAAGAATTGCGTGGCCTTCGGGAATGACCGGAAGCGGTTTCGAATCTGCCATTTCGTCGAGAATTCCTTTGCTCCGAGCGCGTAGCTGCCAGGAGATCATATTATCGCGCCGCGCAGCCGCGAAAGGCAAGAAGCGGCCTGACGGAAGGGCGCAAATGCGTTAGAATTGTAATTTCAACCGGCTAGGCGCTTGACCGTTCATTGAGGATGTAACTTCGCGCCAAGTTGATGCGTCAAATCTTAGAAGGCAAAACAGACCCTTCGACCCGAGAGTGTGTCACGGGTGAAATCCCTGAGGAAACGGGCGTGAAACAGAAAAGCGAGATTCGAACAACCAAGCTGGAGGGAATTGTATTCCTGCTTGCCCTTGCCTGTGCCGGACTTGCGGCGTGTTCTAACGGCGGGGCGGATGCGAAGCCCGGCGCGAAGTCCTCCTCCCCATTCGCCGGGCCGGCGCCGGTCAGCGTCGCACAGGCCGTTACGATGAACGTTCCTGTTCAGCTTACTGAAATTGGCAGCGTCGAACCTTATTCCACGGTCAGCGTTGAATCGCAAGTGGATGGCGTTATTCAGCGGGCTTATTTCAAACCGGGGCAATTCGTTCGCGCAGGCAGTCTCCTCTTCACGATTGATCCTCAGCCGTTTCAAGTGGCTCTCCAGCAGGCGCAAGCCAATCTTGCGAAGGATCAGGCGCAGGCCGCAAATGCCGAGGCGGAAGCAGCGCGGTATACCGAGCTTTACAAGGCGGGCATTGTTTCTCAGGACCAATTTGAGACTTACAAGACCAATGCCGCCGCTCTCTTGGCAGCGGTGCGGGCGGACAAAGCTGCCGTCCTGAACGCGAAGATTCAGCTCGGTTATTGCTGGATTCGCTCGCCTATCGCGGGACGCACCGGCGCCGTCCTGGTACAGCCTGGAAACCTCATCAAAAACAATAGCGCCGCTCTCGTTACCATCAATCAGGTCCAGCCGATCTATGCGGATTTTTACGTGCCGCAGTCGCAATTGCCTGAAATCAACCAGGACCGAGCCCTTCATCCGCTGCGCGTCGAAGCCATCGTCCCTCATGATACCGCGCACCCGCAATGGGGAACGCTCACTTTTATCAACAACACCGTGGATGCCGCCACGGGAACTATTTTGCTTAAGGGAACCTTTGCGAACCCCGATCGAGTGCTTTGGCCGGGGCAGTTCGTCAACGTCGTTCTTACTCTTTCCAATCAGCCGAACGCCGTTGTTGTTCCCTCTGCGGTGATTCAAACCGGCCAGCATGTCCAGTATGCTTACGTCGTGCAGCCGGACAACACGGTGGCTTTGCGCATGGTCAAGACGGGTGCGACGGTGGATGGAGAGACCGTGGTGGACCAAGGGATCAAGAGCGGCGAGACCGTTGTTACCGATGGCCAACTGCGCCTCTACCCCGGCGCAAAAATCAGCATCAAAACGGGGGAATCCGGAAACCCCGCGCCCGGAGGCGCTCCTCCCGCGGCGAAAGACGCGGCGCCGGCCGCCAAGTGATGCTTCAGGCCGCTTGAGCGCGGGAGAGGGGGCGGTCTCAAAAGCCCGGGACGCGGGCGAGCCGCCAGGAGCGAACGGTAGCGGCAATTAGCTAACACGCCATGAATCTCTCGGAAGTCTTCATTCGCCGGCCCGTCATGACCACGCTGATCATGCTGGGCGTTCTTTTGTTCGGCATATTGGCTTACCGCGCCTTGCCGGTCAGCGACCTTCCAAACGTAGATTACCCGACGATTCAAGTGACGGCGAGCCTGCCCGGCGCGAGTCCTGAAACGATGGCCGCCGCCGTCGCAACGCCCCTCGAACGGCAGTTTTCGACCATCCAGGGTCTCGATTCGATGGTCTCATCGAACAGTCAAGGCGTCACGAACATTACCCTGCAATTCAGTTTGAGCCGGAATATTGACGCCGCCGCGCAGGACGTTCAGGCGATGATCACCGCTGCAGAGGGCAATTTGCCCGCGGGAATGCCGAGCCCGCCTACCTACCAAAAGGTCAACCCGTCGGACACGCCGATTCTCTTCATGGCGGTATACTCGCCCACCCTGCCTCTTTCAACCGTCGATCAATACGCGGACACGCTGATGGCAGAACGCATCTCGATGATCAGCGGAGTGGCGCAAGTCTCGATCTACGGCGAGACGAAGTACGCCGTCCGCATCCAGCTCGATCCGAAACAACTGGCGGCTCGCGGTATTGGCGTAGATCAAGTCACCCAGGCGATTCAGAGCGCGAACGTCGACCTTCCGACAGGAACGCTTTACGGCCAGAACAAGGCATTCACGGTTCAGGCGAACGGCCAGTTAATGGACGCCGCCGCATTTCGCCCGCTGATCGTCGCCTATCGCAACGGCTCGCCCGTGCGGCTCGACCAGGTCGCGAACGTCATTGACAGCATCCAGAACGATAAAGCAGCCGCCTGGTACAACGGCGAGCGCGCTGAAGTGCTTGCCATTCAGCGGCAACCGGGGACGAACACCATTGACGTGGTGAACAACATCCGTAAGCTGCTGCCCGTCTTTGAGAAAGAAATCCCAGCTTCCATTCATCTTTCGATTCTTCACGACCGTTCGCAGTTGATTCGCTCCTCTGTGAACGACGTGAAGTTCACGCTCTATATCACCTTGTGCCTGGTGATTCTGGTCATTTTCATCTTTCTGCGGAACGTTTCCGCCACGCTGATCCCCAGCCTTGCTCTGCCGCTCGCAATCGTGGGCACGTTCGGCGTGATGTACCTGCTGGGCTATACGATCGACAATTTGTCGCTGATGGCGATGGTTCTCGCGACAGGCTTCGTCGTGGACGACGCCATCGTCATGCTCGAAAACATCGTCCGGCACATGGAGATGGGCGAAGGCGTGTTTGAAGCGGCCCTCAACGGATCGAAAGAAATCAGCTTCACGATTCTTTCCATGACGCTCTCGCTGGCCGCGGTGTTCATTCCCATCTTTTTCATGGCCGGAATCATCGGGCGAGTCCTTCACGAATTCGCCGTGGTCATTATTTCAACCGTGATCGTTTCAGGCGTCGTCTCGCTAACGCTGACGCCGATGCTCGCGAGCCGTTTCCTGCGCCACCCGGAGAATCAGAAGCATGGCAGGCTTTATATGGTCACGGAGCGCGGCTTCCAGGGAATGCACCGCGCTTACGCGTGGTCGCTCGGAAAAGCTTTGAAGCACCGCTTCCTCGTCCTCCTCGGCTCAATCGCGCTGCTTGCCGCGACGGCTTATCTCTTTATCAAGATTCCAACGGGCTTCATTCCCTCCGAGGATACCGGCCTCGCCTTCGGACAGATCATGGCCCAGCAAGGCATTTCCTACGACGCCATGGTAAGGCATATGAAAGACGTTCGGGCCGTCCTCGAGAAGGATCCGGACCTCAGCAAGAGCATGACGTTCGCAGGAGTCGGCGGTCCAGGCGGCGGCGGCGTGGGCGGTTTTTTCTTTACCAGCATGAAGGATGAGCCTCCGGGGTCGCAAATCTTGTGGAGGGACGTGCTGGGCTTCCTGCATCTTCCTCTGCCGCCCGAAAACCCTAAATACCGTTATTTGACCACCGACCAGGTGATCGCGGAGCTCCGGCCGAAGCTCGACGCCATTCCCGGTATTCTCGCTTTCATCCAGAATCCTCCGCCCATCCAGATCGGCGCGCGGCTTACGAGAGGACAGTATCAATACACTCTCGAAGGGCCGGACACCACAGAACTCTATCGCGTCTCCAACCAATTGCTTGCCAAGATGGAGAGCCTGCCGGGCCTTCAGGATTTGAGCACGGACTTGCAGATGGCGAACCCGCAGGCTGATGTGGAGATTGACCGGGATAAGGCTCAGACGCTTGGCGTGAGCCCGCTCCAGATTGAAAGCGCGCTCGCCGCCGCATACAGCTCCGGCCGCGTCTCAACGATTTACGCGCCGAACGATGAGTACTGGGTCATCGAGGAACTGGGACCGAAATATCAGCGGAATCCCTCCGCACTTTCGATGCTCTACGTCACTTCCTCCACCGGCCAGCTCGTTCCGCTCGATGCCGTGACCAAGATCGGCGAAAGCCTGGGGCCACTTTCGGTCAACCATACCGGCCAGCTTCCTTCCGTCACGCTTTCTTTCAATTTGAAGCCCGGTTTTCCCCTGAGCCAGGCGGTGAGCGAAGTGCAACAGGTTTCGCGCGACATCGTGCCGGCGGATATCAGCGCCACGTTCCAGGGGACCGCGCAGCAGTACCAGCAGTCGCTCGTCGGGCTGGGCCTGCTCCTGCTCGCCACGGTGCTGATCATTTATCTGGTCCTCGGAATTCTTTACGAGAGCTTCATCCATCCCATCACGATTCTTTCCGGGCTTCCGTCGGCGGCATTCGGGGCGCTGCTGACGCTGATGGCCTTCCACATGGAACTGGACCTTTATGGTTTTGTCGGCGTCATCATGCTGATCGGCATCGTCAAGAAAAACGCCATCATGATGATTGACTTTGCGCTCGACGCCGAGCGCAGCGGCGGGAAATCAAGCGAAGAGGCCATCTATCAGGGCGCGCTCATCCGCTTCCGGCCGATCATGATGACGACCTTCGCCGCCTTGTTCGGCATTATGCCCATCGCTTTCGGCGTGGGTGCGGGCGCCGATTCGCGCCGCCCCATCGGACTGGTGGTCGTCGGCGGGCTGATCTTCTCGCAGGTCGTCACGCTCTATATCACTCCCGTCTATTATGTTTACCTTGATAAATTCCAGCACTGGCTTGGCCGCAACCTCCGCAAGACGGAAGTCGCAGGCGCTCCTGAAACTTTGCCGCCTGAACCCGTCCCTTCGGGACACGTGCTCGCGGCCCCGCCCGAAGCGCCCGCCGGCCACTAGCGAGTCTCGCCGTGAAGCGTTCCTTCTGTTTTTATCCGCTTGATTTCCCATTCAGATTGCGATAGTTTGCCTCACGATCGATCGCAGAGTCTTCCGGGACATTGGCCTGAGGAGGTTTCCCCATGAACGGCGCGACTGAAGCGACAAATCCCTCATCGAGCCCAATCCCTGCAAAATCTTTTCACGCGCGGCTCGTGGGAGTGATCTATAGTCCGGGCGAGACGTTTGAGGACATCGCGCGCAAGCCGGGCTTTTGGCCCATGCTCATCACAATCGTCGTCTTTTCCATTGCGACGACCGAAACGCTGCTCGACAAGATCGGGATGGCGCGGGTTATTCGGATGCAACTGGAGCAGAGCGGCCGCGCGCAAAGCATGACTGCGGACCAGATGCAGGCGGCAATCCAGCGAGGCGCAATGTTCGGCGCGATCCTTGCGCGCGTTGGTGAAGTCCTTGGACCGCCGATTTCTCTGCTCATTCTGGCGGGCATCGGCTTGCTGATTCTGAACGCATTTTTTGGCGCGGAAACCAAGTTTCGCGCCGTGTTCTCAGCCACGTGCTTTGCCTTTACCCCCGCACTCATTTCTGAATTGCTTGCGATGGCGATGTTCTTCTTTGCCGACCCGAATCAATTGAATATGCAGGACCCTACGCCCACGAATCCAGGATTTTTCATGAATCCCCTGACTGCCTCGAAACCGCTCCTTGCCCTCGCCAGTTCGCTCGATATTTTCACCTTCTGGGTTATGGCTTTGCTGGCGATCGGCCTTTCGCGAGTGGCGAATCGGAAAGTCAAGGCCGCATGGATATTCGGGTGCTACTTCGGGTTGTGGCTGATCGTAGTCTTCATTAAGGTCGGGTTTGCCCTTCTGACGTAGCGATACCCCCCTTTCCGGGAGCGGGCACAGCGGGCCCGTTTGGGCGCCGTTTCTCTTTCTTGGTCCAACAGTTAAAGTCTCCCTCCGAGTGCTCCGATAACAGATAAAGAGGATGTGCGCCACGCGCGCTCGGTGGCGAGCCACGCTGGCTCGGACCGCGCGTTCGAAGGCGCGCCCCGGAGGTGCGGCGATGCACATTTGTTCGCGGTGCATGGGTGCGGGAGTTTACCCTGCGCGCCGGCACGGCTTGATCGAGAAGACGCTGTTTCGGTTTCTCCTGATCTGTCCGGTGCGCTGCGACCGCTGCTACCACCGTTCGTTTCGTTTTCTTTTTAGCGCCCATTTTTTCAGGTTCCGCGACCTCTTCTAATAATACTAGGTTAAGTTCTATGAGGTGTCCGTGAACTCCGTAAGGCACCACGCACAACGTCCACTGAGTCTAATCAGCAGCGCGAGGAGCTGCCGGCGGACTCGGGGCAGACTCCACGTCGC
>JAKASG010000092.1 GCA_021828285.1 Acidobacteriota bacterium
AGCACGGCAAGCTTGGGCTCGCTCGAGTTTGCGGCCGCCGTGCTCATTGTCGGCACCGCCGCCTATCTCTTCCGCGCGCGCTCTCGCCGCGAATGGCCCTTCGCCAAGGTGAGCGCAGCCTAGCACCGAGAGCTCGTGCGAAGTCAGAACAGCGCAGAAAGGCCTCAAAAAGCGCCCGCATGCAACCCTCGTGGTCTTTGGAATTTTGGAATTAGCCGCGCTCGCGTTGGCCGTGGAGCACTTCACCATGGCGGCCGCGAGTGATGACTTGCGGGCATTCGCGGAATCGCGCGCCGCCCATCAACTCCCGGTAAATGGAAGCGTCGCGCAGCACCGCGCGGACGTACCAGCGCGTGGCAGGGAAGGGAATCATCTGAATGAAGTCATCCGAATCGGCGGGCGAGAATTTCAAAAGCCATTGCGCCACACGCTCATCGCCCGCGTTATAGGCCGCGATCGCTTCGGCGGCGTTTCCGTGAAATCGGTCGAGCATCCGGCGCAAATAGGCGCAGCCGAAACGGAGATTGAAGGCCGGATTTTCGAGCCGGCGCCTGTAAGTCCAGCGATAGCGCCACGGGCCGACGGTCGAAGGGAGAATCTGCATCAATCCAATGGCTCCGGCCGGCGAAAGGGCTGAGGGGTTGAACGCCGACTCCTGCCGAATCACCGCCATCACCAGGTACGGACTCAAGCGATTTGCAAATGCGAAGCGGCGCACCGCGGTCCAATGCGCGCGCGGATAGAGAAGCTGCCACAATCCAGGCGTCAGCGCCGAGTAATGACGGTCGAGATATTCCGGCGCGAGCTCCGCCGCCGTCCGCAACGCGGGTTCAAATTCTCCGGCGCTCGCTTGAAGGTCAGCAAGCTCTCGGCGGAGAGCGGAGTTCGAGGTCTCGTCTGCAATCTGCGCGCGCAGCACTTCAACGGCGAGCGGCGTTAGGTCGAGCGAGGCAAGCGCGAGGGCGGGGCGCGCCGCGATCGGCGCGGAAGCCGGGCCGCACGGATCGAATTCGAGTCTGGGAAGTGCGGGCAAGGATCTTGCGATCAGCGCGACGGGTATCGCCGGGGCGCTCGTTGCGTGCGCGGATGCTTGGGGCAATGCTCGCATTCTCTCGGCTGCTCGAAATGCATAGAAATCGTGGATATAGCGCCGTTCGAGCAAGCGATAGACGGCGCGCGCCTGGCTCGCGTTTCCCTCATCCGCTTCGAGCCGGCCGAGATAAAAGAGCGCTGCGGGCACTCGCGGCGATCGCGGGTAACGCTCGATGAACCGCACAAGGCTCTGCTCGGCAGTCCGGCGATGGCCCTCGAAGTCATTGATCCAGGCGATGCGCCAGCTTGCAAGTTCGCTCAGCGAGCCCCCGGGGAAAGCATCGAGCAGCCGGCCGTAGAATCGTCCCGCGCGATCCCAATTCCCTTGTGTCATAAAATAATAGGCTGCGACCGAAAGCGCGGACGCGTACCAATCCGAGCGCGGATAGTCCCTCTGAAGCTCATCGAGCATCGCGAGCAAATCGCCTTCATCCTGCTCGTTCGAATAAGCATCCGCGAGAATCTCCAGCCGCTCCGCCTCGAGCGGCGCGGCCGGCGCAACCACGGCGACCAGCGTCTCAACGGCTTGTTGCGGCTCGCCGAGCGCTACCATCGAGCGCGCGCGGGCCAGGTTCCATTGCCATGCGCGCAATCCGGAGGGCGAAGCGGCGAGCAGGCGATTGTATTCGTCGAGCGCGTCCCGATATCGCCGCGCGCGGTAAAGCCCTTCCGCGCGATTCGCGATGGCCGCGATGGAGGGTGCGGGGAAAGACGCTCCCAATTCAACCCGAAGTCCGGTGAGCGCGCGAGCCGCATCCTCGGCCTGAGGAGAGTTCGGGTGGCCGTAAAAAATGGCTTGGTCGGCGAGCGCGGCTTCCTTGAGCCGGTTCAGTTGCTCTTCGGCTTGAGCGCGCATCAGCAAGTCGGCGGGTTCGTTTCGCGGCAAATCTGCCAGCGTTTCCAATGCACGCTCGGGCAAACTCGCACGAACGAGCGCCGCAGCGAGAAGCCTTCGCGCCGGAAGGCGTTCGAAACTGGCCGGGTATTTATCGCCGAACCGGCTGAGGATTGAAACGACCTGGCTAGGTTCATTCGCGCGCCACGCCGCCTGCGCAGCGAGATAAGTTGACACGCCAGCGAACTCGAAGCGCGTGGCGGCGGCCAGGAGCAAATCGTCCCTCGCAATATTGAATTGGCGGGCTTGATATTCTCTGTAGCCGAGGGCGAGCCACGCGAGGCCGCGCCGGAGGGGGTTCCGCTCGCGGCGCGCGTACAGGCGAAGCGCGGTCCACCCGCGCGGGTATCGCGCCTGGGCGGCAAGCTGAACGAGCGCCGGCGGCAGCCGCCAGGGATTGGGCGGCCGCTTCGCAATTGCGAAGCCGCAGCAGGATCCCGCAAGCCACAACGCGATGCATCGAGCGAACCGCTTCACACTATGGGACCCGTGTAATCAGAGCCGAGAAGGGAGGCATCGTTGCCGGCGAGCGTTCTGACCAGTTCTTCATGAAAGCAATCGAATTGCCGCGCTACGGTCTTGCCGAAGCGTTTCTCGTAGGTTTGGCGGCTGCGTTCGATATCGGATTTAAGGCGTCGGTAAAGGTCTTTGTTCTTGCGGCCTTCGGAGACTTTCGCTTTGTTATAAAGCTCGATTTCAGACACCAGCAATTTCGAGAACCGGCGCGCGTCGCGCAGGACTTTTTCCTCTTCCTCGCTGAGCTGGCCTGTTTCGGGCTGAGCCGCGGCTTCAACGGGCGCGGATTCTGCGACCGCGGCCGGCGCCGCAGCCGTTTCGCCGGATTCAACGGGGGCCGGTGCAGGTTCTGCCGGCGATTCAACCGCCGGTGCGGAGGTTGCCGTCGTTTCGAGCGCAACCTGCTCCGTGGCCGTCGCGACAGGGATCTCTTCCGCGGAATCGGGCGCGGCGGTTTGCTCCTGCTCCTCGGCCGCTGGCTCCGCGGGTTCAGCCTCGAGCGCCACCGATTCCGGGGCCGGCCCCTCGCCGCCCAGCGCCATCAGGCGATCGAGCTGCGCTCCCGCGAACTCCGTAAGGATTTTAAGCGTATTGGCCGGCAGCGGCAGGCCGCTTTCGCCCATGTCCGCGTAAAGGATTGCGGAAACCGATCCCGCTGAGCGAATCGGCAGGAGCAGGATGGCCGCCTGGTGTGCAGGCCGGAATTTTTCAATGAGGTGCTTTGCTCTTTTCAGTTCTTCGGCCACCGTCTGTACTTCGCTGCCCGTCTCAAAAACCTTTCGGAACGGGCCTTCGTGATTCAGCGGGATGGCGAGCGCATGGAGAGTCTTTTCCGACAGCGAACCGCCGAATCCCCGGGCGGCGATTCCCCAGGCAGCCTTGCCGCGCACGTCGAAGACGGCGGCGCGCGCGTGAGACTTTTGGCTCTCTTCGGAGAGAACATCGAAGACCTGTTCCGGCAACGTCGTCGTCATCAGATTCTGAACGGAGCTCAGCAATTCTTCGAGAGACGCTTCCGCGCTTGGCGGCGGCGCTGGCGGCGCCGGAGGCTCGAATTGCGCCAGGGCATCGAGCTCCCGCGCGACCGATTCTTTAAGCCTCTCACCGCTTTGGCGCAACTCCTGGAGTTCGCGTTCGAAACGGTCGAAGACCTGTGCACTCGCATTGTAATCCTGCGTCAAGCGCGCGCGGGCTGTCCGAACCAGTTCGGGAAGTTTATTGGGGTTGGTGTCCTGCAAGATTCATCACTCCGTTCCGCCTTTCGAGGCAGGTACAATTATCTGCCATGCGGATGGCCGGGTGTCAACCCCAAATCGCGCCTTATTTTCATGCGGCCTTTTTGCTTCCGTCCAATCTGCGGTAAGATTTCCTTCGATGTCGAAAAAGCACAACGAACTCGTCCAGAAGCAATTTACCAAGACCCGCGAAGCGTTTTCGGTTTATGTGGTTCGGGACACGCCGGAAGTGCTGGAGGAAAAAATCCGGTTCATGCGGCCCGAACGCGGCGAGCGGACGCTCGACGTGGCATGCGGACCGGGAACGCTCGCTTTGGCCGTTGCCCCGCAGGTGCGGTTTGCGTGCGGCGGCGACTTGACGTTCGCCATGCTTCGGCAGGCGCTCGAGTTCCAGCGCGAGCGCGGAATCGCCAACGCGGCGTTCGCCTGCTGCGACGCAGATCACCTTCCCTATCCCGACGGAACCTTCGATCTCGTCACCTGCCAGTGCGCGTTCCACCACATGCAGAAACCCATGACCGCGCTCATCGAAATGGCGCGCGTGATGAAGCCGGAAGGACGCGCCGTCATCATAGACGCACTTGCGCCGGAGAGCGACGCCAAGTTCGAGCTTCACAACCGCATCGAACGCCTTCGCGATCCATCCCATGCTGAATCGCTTCGCTTGACGACCTTTCTCCGGATGTTCGACGAGAGCGGGCTTGAAATCGCCCGGGAGGCGCTTCGCCGCCGCGAGCGCTCCTTCAACCGGTGGATGCTCCGCGCAGGAGTGAACCCCGGCGACCGGCGGTATCGCGAAACGCGCGAGCTGATGGAGCAATCGGTCAAGGGCGATGCCGCCGGATTTTCTCCACGGGTCGAGGGCGACGACATCACGATCGCCCATACGGAAGGTATGTTCCTGCTCCATCGGAAACCCTCCTCGGCGCCTTGAACGCCTTCGATGACTCCTTGCCTCCCTTTGCGCAGAGGAAGCGCCTCATTCCGACCCGCAGGATTCTGCTCCCCGCCGCGACCGGTGTTCTGTACAATACGCTCTCAATGAGCTTCTCGCCGAAGTCGGTGCTCGGATGGCTGCTCGGGCCTGAGCCGCCGGACGCCCCGGGGCATCTTTGGCCGCGCTGGCTGTTCTTGCGCGCCCTGGGCGTCATTTACTTTTCCGTTTTCTACTCGCTGCTTTTTCAAATTCAAGGGATGGTCGGTCCCGAAGGCATTTTGCCCGCCGGCAGATATTTGCAGGCGGTGGCCGGGCATTTCGGGCTAGAACGCTATTGGTTTGCGCCGACCCTGTTGTGGTTCTCGAGCGGATCGGCCGCGCTCAATCTCCTCTGCTGGGCCGGGCTCGCCGCTTCCGTGCTGCTCATTTTCAATTTCTGGCCTCGCGGCGCGAATGTGATTTGCTGGGTTTTGTTCCTCTCTTTCATCGCCGTTGCCCAGGACTTCGCGGATTTCCAATCCGACGGCATGTTGCTTGCGGCTGGATTTTTGTGCCTGTTTTTCACGCCATCCGGCGTGCGGCCCGGCTTGGGAGAAAAGGATCCGCCTTCCCGGGCCAACACATTTCTCCTGCTCTGGCTATGGTTCAGGATTTACTTCGAATCAGGCGTCGTCAAGCTCGCGAGCCACGATCCCGAATGGCGCCATCTGACGGCAATGGATCAGTATTATCAAAACGGCCCCTTGCCCACCTGGATCGGCTGGTACGCACAGCAGTTGCCGCATCAGATTCAGGCGGGACTCACGCTCTTCACCCTCGTTGCGGAACTCGGCTTGTGCTGGATGTTTTTCATGCCGCGCCGAGTTCGAACCCTATGCTTTTTCATTCTGACGCCGTTCCAGATTGGCATCATCCTGACGGCGAACTATGCCTTTCTAAATTATCTCGTGCTGTCGCTCGGGTTCCTGCTGCTTGACGACCGGTTTTTGCGGGGCGTTGCAGCCCGGATCAAAGAGCGCTGCCCGTGGATGGAGCGGCTGCGCGAAAGGCTGGCTTTTCCGGGGCTTCGCAGATTGCTTCCCGCCCGGCCCGCGGAGCAGCGCCATGAGCCGCGCCAATCGTGGGTGCGGGTCGCGGTCTCCGGCTTCTTCTTCGCCTGGATTTTTTATGCGACGGCAGCTTTAATGCTTCCCTTGTTTTTTTCGACTCTGCCCGTGCCCGCAGGTCCGATCATCGCGCTCAATCCGTTCCGCGTCGCCAACCAATACGGCCTTTTTGCCGTGATGACCCGGGCCCGCTACGAAATCGAATTTCAGGGGACGCGCGACGGCGCGACGTGGAAGGCTTATCCGTTTCGTTACAAGCCTCAGGATCCGCGTGATCCGCCGGGAATTTACGCTCCCTATCAGCCGCGCTTCGAGTGGGTCCTGTGGTTTGCATCACTCGGCCCCTGGCAGCAGTTTCCCTGGCTCATGCGCACGGAAGAACTGCTCCTCGAAAACGACCCCAGCGTCCTCCAACTCTTTCGCAGCAACCCGTTCCCGGGAAAACCTCCGCGCGTCGTGCGCGCGGTCTTATGGCAATATTGGTTCACGAATTTCAAGGAAAAAAGGGAGACGGGAAAATGGTGGCGCCGCAAGCGCCTTGGGCTTTATGCGCCTGCGCTCATCCGCGAACCGAACGGCAAGTTCGCGGTCTATCAATGGCCCTCGAAGCCGCTTCCGCCTGCGAGCCCTTAAGGCCGCGCGTGCAACCCTCGGATGTGACCGTTGCTCTTCGGAGGCGCGCGGTGTGGCCGCGCCCTGGCCGCGACGTGCACCCTGATGCTCGGGGCGATCGCCGCTTTATCGGCCGCGGCGGGGCGCCGGATGATGCAGCTTCTTTGCCTGTTCGGCCGCCTTCTCCCGCTCCTCGGCCATCTTAATCGTTTGCTCGTTCACCGTGGCGTTGGAGAGCGTAACGTAGAAATTCGGCGTCGTCTGGTACGCCGAGAGCGTTCCGTTGAAGGTCAGGGGATCATTCGGCTGGAGAAGCTTCGCGTCGGGCTGCGAAGTATCCAACAACTGAACATCGAATTGGCCCGCCGTTGCCTCCGTGTTTGGAGTGATCGCGATGTCAATGATCGTCCCATTGCCATCCGGATTCGGCGTCACGCTCACTACGCGTCCCGGCAGGCTGAGCGGCTGGCCCTTCAACTGGGCCCAGTTTTGCCGGGTCGCCATGCAATCAACGGTCATCGGGTCTTCGATGTTCTGGTACCACGCGTCCACGGTTTTATCGCCGGTGAGCGCGTGCTTTTGGGGATGGCTGACGCTGAAACCCGCGGGCGGGGCAACGGAGGTTGCCGCCTGCGCCAGCACGCCCGAGAGCCCCGCGTCCGTGCAGTGCCGTTCTTTATAAACCTGGCTCAAAAAGCTCTGGAGTTGGGCTGCATTGGGGCTGTTGGCGGCATTCGCGAGCGATGCGGCCCGCGCCAGATTCCAAATCGCGTTGTTGTAATCGGGCGGCGTTGAGTAGTAGTAGGCCTGGCCCATCAACGAGAAGATCAGGCTGTTGCTCGGGTCTTCTTTCGCAGCCTTTTGCAGCACCGTGATGGCTCCGGAGTAGTTTTTCTGCTGCAAGTTCGCAAACCCGATCGCCGTATTGAACCACGCGCGCATCGTCGTGATATTCGCGTCCGGCACTTTCATCGCCGCCTGATATGTGGAGAGCAGAGCGAGCCCCTCCTGCGCCTGAGTTTCCGCCTTGTTGAGCTCGGCTTCGGCGCGGGCCTTCCGCGACTCCGCGCACTCCTGCGGCGTCAGCACGGTCGTCGTGCTCGACGCGGTGTACTTTGCGCCCTCTCCCTCCGGGATCACTTCCAGCTCGCCATGGCTCTTCACGCAGACGGCTGTCTCGCCGGGGCTGTAGTGGTACGTGTAAGGGAACGCAAAGGCGAGATAGCCGAGCGCGGGATCATCCACTACGGGGTCTGTGTAACTGGGATCAAACTTGAGGGCATTGCGGGCCGCCTCAATGGCTTTCGCGCTGTCGCCGAGCTTGCGGTAGGCCTCCATCTCGACCAGGTATGCGCGATCCTTGAATTCAGACGACGGATATTTTTTTAGGAACGCCTCTATTAGCGGGATCTGCTTGCTGGTGTCCTTCTCTTTGTAGAAGGCTGCAAAGGCATCGTATTCGGCGCGGCTCTTCCACTGCGGCATATGCACGGCAGCCGTAGCGGCCCGCAGAGGAGCTGTTTGTCCCGCCGAAAGCAGCATCCCGGCGCATAGTACTGTAAGACCTATGGACTTGGTCATCTCGATCTTAACCTCGGTAAATTAGCGGTCTTGGGCAAAGCTGAAACCGCTGGAGTTTTTCGCCCGCCAAGTTGCTCCAACTCGATTCCCGCCCGAAAGGGGAAGGCAGCGAAATGGGCAAACCACGGCCCGGGTGAATCATTCCAAATATCAGGACTTGGCGAACTTTGCAAGTAAAATCTCAAGCGGCCACCCCTGTCGCCTTTTCTCTAAAAAGTGAGATGCGTACGGACGGCCTCACGCCGCCAGGCGGAAGTTGCGATTTTGCGCGTTCCGCCGCTACAATCGGGGCGGAATGGCCCGTTCCTCTACCGCTGATGAAATGGCCGCGAGGGCCGCTGCCGCGCCGGCGCGCGAACTCGAGCCTTTCTTTCGCTCGGCCGAGAAGGAAGTGCTGCTGGCGCTTGCCCGTAACCGAAATCTGGGCGAGCGGGAACTCCTGCGCCTGCTCGAGCGGCGGGACCTGCCGCCGGGGGTTGTGGCGGAACTCGCGCGTCACGAAGCCGCGCAGTCGAGCGCCGCGGTGAGGCTCGCCGTCGCCCGCCATCCGCGCGCGCCTCGCCGCGTTTCACTCCCCTTGCTCAAATTCCTCTTTCTCTTTGATCTCGTCAAGCTCGCTCAGACGCCCGCCGTTCCCGCCGACGTCAAAATCGCGGCCGAAGAGATGATTCTTAAGCGCGCCGAGTCGCTCCCGCGCGGCGAGAGGATGACCCTCGCGCGCCGCGGCCCGGGCCGCGTTGCGGCGGCGCTGCTCAACACCGCTGACTCCTTGCAAATCCAGGCGGCGCTCGAGAATCCCTACCTCACCGAAGCTCTTGTGCTGAAGGCCTTGTCGGCGGATACCATTGCTCCCATCGTCGTTGAAACGATCGCCAGGAACGAGAAATGGTCGCGCCGTTACGCCCTGCGCCTTCGTCTGGTCCGCCATTCTATGACGCCTTTCCACGTGATCCTCGGCTGGCTTCCGAGCCTTGCCGCCGGCGACTTGCGCGAGGTTTGCCAGGACCGCCGCATGCCCGATTCTGTCCGGCGGTATCTGCTCGGCTACTGCGCTGAACGGCTCGGGAAGCCACACCTCGGCAGCGATTGAGCGGGAGTGGGTCGCCAGGGTGCTACCCCTGCAGGGCGTTGCCTCGATTTGGAAGCTTCGTATGCTGCCGTGCGCATTTTCCTCCCCCACCCGAATTGCTCTAACGTGGTACCGCTCCTGCTTCCAAAAGGCGCACCTCGCGGGGCTGGATGCAAAAAACATTCTTCTCTCGAAGGAGGAAAAGTGTTTTCACTTGACCTCCCCTTTTATAGAACCCGCGAAATCGCAGGTCGTCAAAGACAACGGTCTGATATAATGGAGACTCTTCTCCGAGTGGCACCAAAACTCGGGCAGGCCATTACCCCCGAAGCCGTACGCCTGCCGCGTAAAGCCCGATAGTTTCCATTTTAACCGCGTAAGGTATTATTCGATCCGCGCAGATTTAAAGGAGACCCGATGCCCACTACGTACCAAAAACGCCAGAAAGAAATGAAGAGACGCGACAAGCAGCTCAAGAAAGCCGAACGGCGTGACCAGAGAAAGCTTGCCCACCGTAAACAAAAAGAATCTTTCACCGAGAATACAACTCCTCTTGGCGATGAAGTCGCAATTGAGATCGGTCCGGTGGGCTCCGAGCTATTGCGGGAAAACTGATTTCACGCCTTCGATGCGAGTACGATGCACAGGAGGCGCCGCTTGACCTCACTCGCTTGCCGATCATTGGCATCGTGACGGCAGCTTAAGTGGTGTTGTCTTCTTGAGACCGAGGGGGCGGAGCTTAGGCGGCAGCGCCTTGTCAGTCGTCCCGACCCTTATAAGCTGGGTGACAAATTTCCTTGGTCCGTGAAGCTAGAAGCGGAGAGAAATCCGTTCCGGATCCGATTTGCCACGCACGTAAGGTCTCCAATCTCGAATTTCCTGGCAGCCGCCTGCACTCGTGCTATAATGGTTTGACGCTTAACACCAGGGTTGAGTGGTGCGGTAGCTCCGGTTCGATTCAGAATCTGATCTGAGAATTCCCGCCTTCAGTTTCGTCCGTATGTTTTAAGCGTAATTCAAATGAACTCTGGCTCGGCCAGTTTCTGCGCCGGCGTCAACTCCGTCCGGCGCGGCGGCATGGGTCAGAGAGAGAGAGCAGATAACACTAG
>JAKASG010000013.1 GCA_021828285.1 Acidobacteriota bacterium
AGTTCACGGTAATGAACGAAGGAACGGTCACGGCGACGCAGAACCCCCTGGTGGCGAACTATTCCATAACCGCGCCAAGAACCGCGAAAGTCAGCGTTCAATTTGGCCCAGACACGAATTACGGCTTGAATACCTGGACGCTCCCGACTCCCTCCGGCGGCGGGACAGTCAACATGCTCGTTGCAGGGATGCGTCCTTCGACGACCTATCACATGCGGGCCGTTGTCACCTTTCCCGACGGCACCACCTTTCTCGACCTTGATCACGCCTTCACCACCGGCGCTGTCGATCCGACTCTCATTCCTAACATTAGCATCAACCAACCCGGTCCGCTCACGCCCAACAGCGGTGTTGAACTGCTGGACTTGCTGAACCTCACCGGGACGCCAGCAGGCGAAATCACGGACGAGGCCGTGGACTTACAAGGAAATCTGATTTGGTATTACCCTTATCCAGTCTCCGAAGGCTTCACACTTCCCATCAAGCAATTGTCGAATGGCGACATGATGGCGATGATTTACAGCGGCGGTCAATATGGCACCGGCGGCCCTGGGGTATTGAGGGAATTCGACTTGGCGGGGAACACGGTCAGAGAGCTGACCACTGACCAACTGAATAGTGAGCTGACTGCTGCCGGATATGGCAGCTTGACACCCGTCTTTTTCAGCCATGACTTTACCGTCTTGCCCAACGGGCACATCATCGTGATCGTTGATACGTGGAAGTATAATGTCACACTGACGGGGTATGCGAACCCTGTCGCCCTTGCTGGTGACGTGCTGATTGACCTCGATCAGAATTTCCAGCCGGTCTGGGTTTGGAACTCGTTCAGTCATCTTGATATCAACCGGCATCCGACTTCCACCGCTAATGATGGGGAAGTATTTCCACCGGATTGGACTCACGGCAACGCCGTCGCGTATTCACCCGACGATGGTGATCTTGTCCTTTCCATGCGGGCGCAAGACT
The DNA here is from genome assembly GCA_021828285.1 of Acidobacteriota bacterium. Taxonomy (GTDB): domain Bacteria; phylum Acidobacteriota; class Terriglobia; order UBA7540; family UBA7540; genus JAKASG01. The sequence continues at coordinate 970 of JAKASG010000013.1, forward strand.
GGATCATCAAGATTGACTACGAAAATGGTCAAGGTTCTGGAAAAATCCTGTGGCGATTGGGCAATCAAGGGGATTTTACGCTCACGAGTGGCGGAGCCCCCGCCGCCTGGCAGTATGGGCAACACTACATCAGCTTCCCCGAGGGAAAAACTGCTGGTGACTATGAGTTGGGGACCTACGACGATGGCAACAATCGGATCATGGACAGTACGGGTACCCTATGCAACCCCAACGGCTCTCCGCCCTATCCGTGCTACAGCCGGGCTGTCATCTTTGACATCAACGAAAACAACATGACCGCGAGCGTGGCTTGGCAGGATATTCATCCGTTTTTCAACGCTGCCTTTGGGACCATGCAACAACTTCCCAATGGCGACGAGGAGTTTACCAATGGCCTTAACGGCTATGCTCCCCTCTCCTCGCAAATTGACGAGGTCACAAGAACCAATCCTCCGCAGCTTGTGTGGCAGCTCAACGCGACTGGCATTACCATGTACCGCGGTCTGCGCATACCCAGCCTTTACCCCGGGGTGCAGTGGTAAGGCCCTGAGCAGGGGATTACGCGGCGTGCACTCCGAGCTGGGGCTTTCATTTTTTTGCCGCGAAGGGTCGCCGTCGCTGCTGGATTTTCGGCGGCAAAAAGCGTGCGTTTAAGCGTTATCATCCCCGCTCATCGTCGGCCTGAATCTCTTTCCAAAATTCTCGACGCTCTTGCACGGCAAACTTTCCCCCTCGCGGATTTCGAAGCCATCGTTGTTGTGGACGGGCCGGACGCGGCAACCGAGACTTTGCTGCGAGAAGCGCAGGTTCCATACGAACTTCGCTGGTTCGTCCAGCCCGCGAAAGGCGCCTGCGCGGCGCGGAATTTCGCCGTCGAGAAGGCACGTGCGCCGCTGCTCGTTTTCCTCGACGACGACGTGATTCCTTCTCCCGATCTGCTTGCGCTTCATTCTGCCGCTCACGCGAGCAGGAGGCAGGTGCTGATGGGCGGGGTTCTGCTCGCCGCGGATGCTCCGGACCGCTTGCTGGGAGAAGCGACGGACTGGACGCCGTCCCATTTTGCGCGCTGCTCCGCTCCCGGTTACGTTCTCACCCACAACGACATCAGCAATGCCAATCTTTCCGTTTTGAAGGAAGACCTTGTGCGAGCGGGGGGCTGGGATGAAAAGTTTGCCGGCTTTGGCGGCGATGACGACCGCGATCTCGCGCTTCGCCTCCGGGCGCTCGGCCTCCCTCTGCGCTTCGAGCCGAGCGCTCTCGGATACCATTATCTGATCAAGGGCTGGGAGCGCTGGCTTCACGATATGCGGCAGCTTGGGCGGGCACATCTTCATTATCTCGGCAAATATCCGGGAGAAGTTCGAGCCACCTTTCTTTACGGATGGCTCAAGGAAGGCTTCGTGCGCCGGGCGATATTCAGGCTTTCTGGAGCTGCGCCTGAATTTTTCTTTCGCTTTCTCGCGCGCGCCGTGCGAGGCTGGGGAGACCGCCTGAATCCCCGCATCGGGCGTTCGTTTTTGCGGTCTGCCTTCAAGCTTACGGGCGCCGTTGCTTACTCGCGCGGCTTTTGGGAAAGCCCGGAAACCGCGCGGGCGATTTACAACCGCATTCGCCGCGAGGAAGGCTTTGGATGGCGACGTGGCCCATCATTCTACTCGCCGTGGCCGGGGCCGCAGACGCGGCCGGCATCTTTGTTTGGTATGCCTGCGCATATCCAAAATCCCGGATTTTGGGTCCAGCGATCATCCGGGGTCCGTCGCATCGCCCGCGCGTCGCGCTGACTTTCGACGACGGCCCTCAGCCGCCTTATACCGAACAGATTCTTGAGATTCTTGCCGATAACCGGACGCCCGCGACGTTCTTCGTTTGCGGCCGAAATGCGGAGCTTTATCCCGGCCTCGTTCGGAGCGCAAGTGTCGCCGGACACTCGATCGGCAATCATGCTTACTCGCATCCATATATGTACGGTCTTTCGGTCAAGCGCATCGCCGATGAAATCAGAAGAACCCAGGATGCTGTTGTTCGCGCTGCGGGCGTGCGACCCCGGTTTTTTCGCCCGCCTTATGGCTCTCGCTGGTTCGGGCTGTATCCTGTCTTGAAGCAAAACAATCTCACGCTTGTTCAATGGTCGGATACCGGCCGGGATTGGGAATTGCCCGCCGATGAGATCGCAAAGGCGGTGCTTTCAGGTTTGCGCCCGGGCGCCGTGATCGTTCTGCACGATGGCGTGCAGGCGTCGGGAGGATTTCTTAAGTGGAAATTCGGTCGCAAGGGCGGGGCGCAACAGGAGCCGCCGGGTGAAATCCCAGCAAGCGCGCGCGCAGCGACAATTGCCGCGCTTCCTGCCATTCTTCGCGGCGTTCGGGCTATGGGCTACGATTTTGTCGCTCTCGAGGAATTTGTGCCGTAGTCCTGTGCGGAGCCACCCCGGCATATGAAGACTCGGGCGGCTTCTCTGGTTTAATCTCGCAGCGGGCAATGACCGTTGAGCGCTCTCAACACTGCTACACCTGGGCCCATCGCTGATGTCTGATGGGACGCCTCTTTCCGAGCCGCCTCTGGTTAATTCGTACCACGATCCCATTGCTCGGATAGCCTTAGAGTGCGTTGATCACCCTTTAGAGCTGCTTTACTCGTTCGAAATAGAATTGAGATCTAACTTCGGTGAGCCTTTGATATGGTAGGCCCGAACGGACTCGAACCGTTGACCTCTACCGTGTCAAGGTAGCGCTCTAACCAGACTGAGCTACGGGCCTGCAGGGACTGAGCTAATCTACGGTCGCCGCACGACATGGTTTTAGGTGTGACGTTCCCCAAAAAATCCCAACCTTTTCGGAACGCATCGTGAAACCGGATCTCAGCCTACGCGCTTATGATATCACGCAAGTCCGCCTCTCAATCTGAATTCCGGCGAGAATTCCTATCGCGCTGTAGCCTTCCGCGCTTCGCGGATCGGCCGTCAAGCCGAAGGTCAGCGTGCTGCCCGTCGTGACGGAGAGCGCCGGCGCAATGCTCCTGCCGCTCAAGGCAACCGATTGCGGGGTGCCAAAGACCCCACTGCCGCGCGCCGCTGTGCACGCCCGGCGCGAGCGGATTCTTTCTTCTAGACAAACGCGGCCGAGTGCGGCACACTTTTCGACTCACACCATGCCGCCACAGGTTATTCAGCAACGAAAGCGCGGATTCATTTGCGTCAACGCACATCCGGAGGGTTGCCGCCTGAACATCGAGCGGCAGATTGGGCGGGTTCGCGCGGCGATGCCGCGGGTGAGCGGGTCGCCGGTCGCGCTCATCATCGGCGCTTCCACGGGCTACGGCCTTGCCTCGCGTATTGCCGCCGCGTGGGGACTTGGCGCGAGCACGCTCGGCGTTTTCTTTGAACGCGCGCCGAAAAATGGCACGACCGCTACAGCGGGCTTTTATAACACAGCAGCGCTTCATGAAGCCGCCCAGCGCGAGGGCCTGCTCGCCCGCAGCGTCAATGGCGACGCGTTTTCGGATGCCATCAAGCGACAGGCGGCTGAAATTCTTCACAAGGATTTTGCCCCGATTGACCTCGTAATTTACAGTCTCGCGTCGCCGCGCCGCATCCATCCTCGCACGGGTGCGATCCACGATTCGGCGCTCAAACCGGTCGGCGAGCCCTTCTCAAGCCGGACGATTGACCTGAAAAGCGAAAAAATCATTCCTGTCACGCTCGACCCCGCGACGGAGAAGGAAATTGCCGACACCATCGCCGTGATGGGCGGAGAAGACTGGCGGATGTGGATGGAAATGCTGCTCGCCGAAGGCCTGCTCGCACCGGGCGCGCGGACGCTCGCTTATTCTTACATCGGTCCGCAGGTGACCTGGCCGATTTACCGCGACGGAACCATCGGCCGCGCCAAGCAGGATCTTGAGGTGACCGCGCGTTCTCTCGACGCGATGCTCGGGTCCAAGCTGGGCGGGAGCGCGGCGATCAGCGTCAATAAAGCTGTCGTTACGCAGGCCGCAGCCGCCATTCCCGTGGTGCCGCTTTATCTCAGCATTCTCCTTCGCGTGATGAAAAGCGACGGAACGCACGAGGAACCCATTGACCAAATCGTTCGCCTGCTCCGCGATCACCCCATGGCGGGCAGGAGCGGCCTGCTCGACGCCGAGGGCCGCATTCGCCTCGACGCTTTAGAGCTTGCGCCCAGCGTTCAATCGGGCGTTGCCCGCATCTGGCTTGAAACCACGAGCGAAAATCTCTACGAACGAACCGATTTTCGCGGCTTCAAGCGCGCTTTCGATAACCTTTTCGGTTTCGACGTTGATGGCGTGGATTACGCGGCTCCGGTCGAAACCGATTGGTCGTGGTAGGCCGCTTTCGAGCGCCCGAGGCTGTCATTGCTCTGCCGGATAACGGCCACGCGGGCTCTCCTTGACCCTCATTCTGCGGCCTTCAATCGCCTCTCGCGCGCGGGAATCCGCGGCTTTTCCGCCGCGTTTGCTTGACTTAGGCGGATGCATCGGATAGTTTGTGGCGGGCTGACAAAGGAGCGAACCTCACAGCTCTATGCGCAAGAGCGTTCGGCGATGGATTTGGATGTTGGCGGGCGCAGGCGTGATTGCGCTCATCGTTTTCAACCTTCGCCACAGCCCGGAATGGCGGCATTTCGATTGGCACGAACTTCTGGCCACAGCCGTCACTGCTGAACCAGGCCTGTTGTTTATCGCCCTGATTACCGTTTTCGTTTCGCACCTGGTGCGAGCCGTCCGCTGGCAGCTTCTGATGATGCCGGTGAAGCATGGCTCCCTTCGGATCCTCTTCAAGGGCCAGATTCTCGGGTTCAGCTCGATTTACATGATCGGCCGCACCGGCGAAGTGGTTCGCCCCGCCTACATCGCGCGCAAGGAAGAAGTCTCAATGAGTTCGATGATGGCCGTCTGGCTGCTCGAGCGAATTCTTGATGAGATCTGCCTGGTGCTGCTTTTTTCTCTCGCGCTGATGGCCTTGCCGATTGAGATGACAACGCGCCGAGGCTCGGCCGTTCTGGTGACGCTTCGTCACGCGGGCGACATGCTCCTCGTGCTCGCGATTATCATCGTCGCCCTGGTGGTCGTGTTTCGATGGAAAACGGAATTTTGCGCTTCGATGGTCGTTAAGGCGCTCGTTTTCTTTCCGGAGCGTTTCCGCCATGGCGCTCGGCGATTTTTGAATTCCTTCTCGGACGGTCTGCGGGCGGTCCAGGGGCCGAGGGGTTTATTCGGCGCCATCGTACTGACGGGTCTCCTCTGGGGCGTCAATGGAAGCACTTTTTGGCTTGTGTTGCATAGCCTGCGAGGAACGCTCGGCGGGCTGCCATGGCTCGCCGCCGCGCTCGTCATGTTTTGCGCCTCGCTCGGCTTGGTTGTCCAATTTCCGGGCATCGGCGGAGGATATCAGGTTGCCATCATCCTCGCGCTCACGGAAGTCTTCAGCATCCAAGCGGCCGTCGCCACCGGTGCGGCCATCCTGATCTGGCTGTTGATTTCTTTGCCCATCATGGCGGTTGGCCTCGGCATTCTTGTCCACGAAGGGATCACGCTCCGCAAGCTCGAAGCGCTGGCCGAGCAGGGAGAAGCTGCCGTGGAGTCGGGTGGATGATTGCTCTCGTGCCGCCAATTTCCCGGATGTTTCTGACGCGGTGATTCTTCGGCGGCGCTTTTGAAGCGCCGTCTTTCCAGCCATGAAATGTCCATTCTGCGGTTCCGTCAAAGATCGCGTGGTTGATTCCCGCTCGGCGAAACTTGGCGACACCATCCGGCGCCGCCGCGAGTGCCTGAAGTGCAACCGGCGCTTTACTACCTACGAGCGCATTGATGAAATCCCGCACATGGTCGTCAAGAAAGACGGACGCCGTGAAAAATTTGATCGCCAGAAATTGATGAGCGGACTTCTCAAGGCGTGCGAGAAGCGTCCGGTGCCTATGGCCAAGCTCGATGAAATTGTTAATGAAGCGGAGGGCTTTGTCGCCGAATCTCCCGATCGCGAGCGCCGCGCCGCTGAACTCGGCGCCATGATGATGGCGCGCCTCAAGAAGCTCGATAAGGTCGCCTACGTCCGCTTCGCCTCCGTCTATCTCGACTTCAAGGACGTCCGGGAATTCATGAGCGAATTGAAGGATCTCCTCAAGACCCGCGCCAAATGACGCTCGCTCAAACGGGCGCTCCTCGGTGATCCGGCCGGCGGGCCGCCGCTTCCGTTGGCTCGTTCTGATCGCGGGCTAAGCCCTGCGCTCCCAAACAAAAGCGCCGAACGCGCGGAGGGGGCGAAAGCCGAGCCGTTCGTAGAGGCGCACCGCGCCGGCGTTGAGCGCGGTCACGGTCAGCGAAATTTCCGAGTAGCCCGAGAGGGAGAGTTTGCGGAAAGCGGCTTTCAACAGGGCTGTGCCGACACCGACTCCCTGGAATTCGCACCCAACCGCGATTTGGGGAATGTGCGCCGTGCCGGCGCGCACGCGCGTGATGGCGAGCAGCCCCGCGAGTTTTCCTGAAGACCGATGCACGACGATTTGCGATGCATCCGGCAGAAACTCGCCGCAGCCGTTCGAATGCGCGACGTTGTCGAGCAGGCGCGCCACGCCCTCGCGCGAACTGTATTGATCGTTCAACACTGCGTCAACGTGGCGATGGTAGGTGCGCCAAAGCAAATCCCTCCCCTCAAGCTCGTGCTTGCGGCTCCACGGCTCGAACCGAAAATCGCCCTCGGGCGCTTCGGGAATCACGGAGGGCGCGGCCGCGTTGCTGGAAGATACAGCGGCGTGTTCCGGGACGGCAATCGGCGCGGCCAAGAATAAGCGCACATAAGCGTCGAAGGCGTGGGAGTGAAAATGAGGCTCGAGCATTTCAAAGGGAAAGTGAGGAAGCTGTGCTTCGATTCTCGATACTCCGAAGTCGTGAATCAGCGTATTCACCGAGCGGGCGATGAGTTCAGCGGCAAGAGGACCGTTCGACTCCATGTCTTCGACGAAAAGATCGGCGATCAGTCCCTTGCCGTCCTCAGCAAAGTAGAAGCAGTAAGCGCGCGGCCGGCCGCCGCCGACGACCGCATGGCCCATCAGCCGTTTTTCTTCAAGACAATTTGAAATCAGACGGGAGGAAGGCGAATAGTCCCAGTGGAGCCCGTCGAGCCAGGCGCGAGATTCCGCGGCGAGAAGAGGCGCAAAATCGCTCGCATCAAGCCTGCGAATTTCCTGAATTTCGAGATCCAAGGCGCAATCCTCCCCTGCCGCTCTGCGCGCCGTCACCAGTATATCGGATACGCCTCTCGGTCCGCGCGGGACCTTCGTGCGAACAAGCCAAAGATTGAATCACCCCCGTGCGGCCGGCGGAGCTTTCGGGCTTTTGCCGATTTGCTCGATCAGCTCGCGCAGACGGACAAGCGGAACCTCTTCGCTGCCGAATCGGAGCGCATTATAATGTGTCGTAAATTCGCTCGCCAGCGGTGCAAAGGGAAAGCGCGCCAATCTTGCGGCAAATTCCCGGGGCGTTTCCGCGGCGGGCTTGCGCAGGCCTCTGCGCCCGAGCGCAGACAGGAAGCGTTGGTAAACCATGGTTGCCTCCTGCGGGTCAGCGCGCCGGCGCGCGCCGGGAAACGTCCAGGCCCAAAGAAATTTCAGCTCCGCGAGCGTGAGGCCGCGCTCCGTCAGAATCGTCCCAGCCATCGCGATCATCAGGATGATGAGCGCCGCAAGCTTGTGCCGCATCAATTCGCCCTCAATCCGGTAAGCCCAGGCGATGGCGTCATGGCGCACTCGATTCATGCGGTCGCGGAATTGATCGCGAAAGCTGACGGACTCCGTCTCCACCTGACGGGCGAGCTGGACCTGATGGGCAAAATCGTAATTGATGATCCACTCGTTCCAGAAGAGGCTCGCGGCGTCGAGATAGTCGTCCCAGACACTTGGAATGACGGGGTTCGGGTCGGGCGGCGTCGGATCAAAGGGAACCCAGCCATATTCCGGGAAATAGACTTCCACCCAACTATGCGCGTCGCGTTCGCGGACGATAAAATCATGGCCGATGCGATTGTAACTTCCCGTCTGGAATCCGTTGACCAGGCGCGTCGGCACGCCCAAAGTCCGGAGCATGACAGCCATCGCGGCGGCGAAATATTCGCAATAGCCTTTCTTAGCTGTGAACAAGAAGCTGCCGATGGGGTCGGAAGGCTCGATGCCCGGCGGGTTGAGGGTATAGGCGAAGTTGTGGCGCAGATAATGTTGGATCACTGTGGCGCGGTCGTAGGGCGTTTGGGCTGAGATCGTCAACCGCCGGGCCAGCGCCGCGATGCGCGGGTCGAGATGAGGCGGAAGCGGGAGGTAGAGAAGCCGGATTTCGAGCGGATAGGTCGCCGCTGCACTCCTTAGCTGGGCGGGCGAAGGCATTCCGACTTGAGATAAAACATCATATTGGATGGGCGTGAAAGAGTGCTGTGGATTGTGAATCGAGCGCGTTTCATCAATGCCAATCGAACTGAGAGGAGCGTCAATCTCACGGGGTACGGCCGCGGCAAAAAGAACGTTGGTCGACAGCGGCGACAGCAGCACGCGGTAACGTAAGGGTTTGTAAGGACGGCGGCTGAGACCTGCGGGCGCGGGAAGTATGAAGCGGCGATAGGTTGCTTGGGGAAGCATCGTCTGAGCGGTATTGTCTTCGTACCAGTGTTTGCCGTCGAAGCTCGTCAACCCCACGCCCCGCCACTTGACGCCGATGAAGTCCCGAGGACTGTTTTCCGGCATGATGCGCATGACGACGGTGTTCGAGCGGAGAATGCGACCGATATCGCCCAGTTTGACGCTTTCGGAAAAACCCGTGATGTTCTGCGACGTCATGCCGAGGCCCGTGAGATAACCGCTTCGGTAGCGCGGAATCACGAAAAACAATACCGATGCGAGCGCCACAATCCCGATGGCAAGGCCGCCTGTGGAGCGCGCAAGAGATTGTTCGAGCGCCACGCGATTGCGGGCGGGCGATGCAAACGGCCCGGAAGGAGCCCGCGTTGCAGCTTCGGTCGAACGCTTGATCTCGTAACTGATGAAAGTGGAAATGGCAAAGAGCATGTAAAGCACGAACAGGGCCATAAACTCCGTGCTCACGGTCAGGATGGCGCTTGCGAGCATCATCATGAAAGAGAGCGAGGCGAGATACGCGTAGTCGCGATAAGTGCGCGCGGAAAAAGTCTTGACGACCGTTGCGAAAAGAATGAGATGAACGGTCGCCGCCAGCATGCTGTCGAGTGCGGTCGGTCCGGGGGAGAGAATCAGGAAATCGATCGCGAAAAAGAATAGGTAGAAAATGCCCAGCCGGGTCACGGTACGGGGGCTGAGCATCAAGGGACGCTCGCGAGTGTAGCTCCAAAGCTTCAAAATTAGAGCCGCAGAGACGATGACAATGGAGACGGCGTCAAGCTTGCCGGTGAAGGCGAGCGTGGTGAAGCTCGTGCCGAGCATCAGGAGCAGGGAAACTTCGAAATAGCGCTCGACGCTGATGTGCGCCTGCTTCTGTGCGAGCACCGCGGGGTCGGGCGACGGCTTTTTCGGCATCAGTCTCCGCCTCCTTGAGCCGGCTCTTATGATTCTAGCCGAGAACGCGCTCAATTCGTCATGCGGAACGCGGCGGGCGGCTTTCGCTCGGCGTGAGTAGCAAAGCGATGTGGCGCGCGAGTTGGGAAACTGCGCTTCCCTCGAGGCGGCCGGGCATGAACCATCGAACGCCGTCGAGATGCGCGCCATTCGAATCGGCGGCAAGGACGGAAACTCTTATTGAGCGAAAGGTGATGTGGTGACGCAGTGTGGCGAGTGGAAGGCCGAGCCTGGGTGCGGGCGCGCCCAGCTCAGCCAGCCTCCGCCGCAAATTCTGCCGCGCCTCGTGGCGGTTGCGACCGAATGCGGACGGGAAATTCCATAATTCACCGAGCAGGCCCTCATCGAGACCCCGGCGCAATGCGACCCGGCCGGCCGCATCGCGAATCACGGCAACGGCGAGATGACGCGCTTCCATGGCTCTGCGCCGGCGCAATTCAGGGTAGGATTCCGCATTGCCGGATCGTTTCGCCGCGCAAAACTGCTTCAGCGGGCAAAGGGAGCAGCGCGGAGCGCGCGGCAGACAAGTCGTTTGGCCAAGCTCCATCAAGGCTTGATTGAAGTCGCCGGGCCGGCGCAGCGAAATGGTTTCTTCGAGCGCCCGGGAAATCGTTCCGCGAAAGCGGGACTGTGCAAGATTTCCGCGAAGAGCCAGGAGCCTTGCCATCACGCGCGCAACATTGCCATCCACGGCGGCGAGCGGAACGCTGCAGGCGATGCTGAGAACAGCGCGGGCAGTATAATCGCCGACGCCGGGAAGTGAGCAGGCAAGATCGAGTTGCCGGGGAAACCGGCCGCCGAACCTGCGGGCGACGATTTTCACCGCGCGATGCAGGTCGCGCGCGCGGCGATAATATCCCAGTCCGGACCAGCATTCATAGACCCGCTCCACGCGGCTTGTGGCGAGCTTGCGAAGAGAAGGGAAGCGGCGCATGAAGCGGCGGTAATATGGAACAACGGTCGCCACCTGCGTCTGCTGGAGCATGACTTCCGAAACCCAGACGCGATAGGGCGAGGGAGTGCGCCGCCAGGGAAGCGCGCGCGCATTCCTCTTGAACCAGCGGAGTAAGTGCGCGCGCACGGCTGCGCTTTCAAAGCGCTCAGCCGGAAAGCGATTCCGAAGCGAATGGACCTTCATTCAATTGTAAAATTGGCCTGGCGGGTCGGTGATGCGTTTCCGTCCGCGTCGTGCGCAATGACCTGCAACTGATACTGGCCGGCGGAGAGTTTTGTCATCGGAATGTTGATGGCCGCGGGGATGACCAGGCTTCCGGGCCGCGCGAGCTGATTCAGTAAAATAGTGTCCGAGGAATAAACTTGCGCCTTCGTCTTCCGGTTGACGATATTGAAATCAATGCCGACGGGCGGCGGGCCGGGAGTGGTGAGCGCCGGGTCGTAGACCTCCACGTAGAATGAGGCGTTTTCTCCGGTCTTGAATTCCCGATCGGCGGAGGGCACAACCTCGAACCCGTTGGCCATCAACGGCATTCGCTCTTCAAACAGAGCTTGATCCATGCTGGCGAGCAAAGTCGAAACGGGCTCGATGTCATCGGTGAGCGCAACTCCGCTGATGTCGAGCGTCCGGCCGCTATATGGGGGAATCGAGAGCGGGGACTGGAATTTGCCGAAAGCTGACCCGCCCGCGCTTAGCACAACGACGAGGCGATATTGGCCGGGAGCGACTTGGAAGGAATTTTGGTAAGTGAAAGGACCTCGCGCAAGGAGTTTCTTTTCCTTTTTGTCCGCTTCACCCTTCACCTCGTCGCTGAAACGCGCCGCAACCGAGCCATTCGGCCGATAAGCAATTCCCAGCACGTCCACGGTGTAATCAAATTTGCCCTTTGCTTTGTTGAAGCGCAGGGCTTTCGCGGGCATTTCGAGTGAAACGTTCACGCGGGCCAGGTTTGAACGTTCATAAAAATACGGAGCGCTCATCGAGACGGGAATTGAACCCTGGCCGGAGCTTTGGGCATCCACTTCGAGCACGGCGCCCTCGTGTTTTCCCGCAAGCGGGTCCTGACCCTTTACATCGTAATATCCGTTTCGCGCTCGCACTTCCAAACCGCGGTCCCTCACCTTGACATCAATGCTGTGGTATTCCCCGTTATGTCGGACGTCAGGCGGAACATATCCGAGGGTGTAATAGTCGTTGATGTCGTTCGCGATCTTCGAGAGGCCTTGCAGGAAATCATTCGTGTTAAAGATGGTGAATCCGCCGGTTCCTTTTGCAAGAGCGTAAAGAACGCTTTGGTTGGTTGCGACAGTGGTCGGGATCGGAGGAATAATCATCGGTCGCTGGGGATATTGCGGCGCATAATTCGCGGGGTTGTAGCCGCCCATGCCGCCGCCTCCGTGCGTTCCCACGCCGCCACCGTGTCCTCCCGCACCTCCGGATGGCGTACCGCCTGCGCCGTGGCCGCCCGCAGCGCCTCCGCCTGAAGGTGCGCCTGTCCCGCCACGCCCTCCGCCGCCAACCGGTCCCATGCCTCCGCCGGGACCCGCCCCACCACCGCCACGAGGGCCGCCGCCCGGACCTGGACGCTGCGCGGGCACGAGTCCCGACATGGAGAGCGACGCCAAAAGCTCTGCCTCGTGAGGAAAACCTGGGCCGAGCGCCGCGCGAGGAGGAAGTTGACCCGGTTGCTGCATGGGGAAGGGGCTGGCCGCAGGGTTTGGAGGCGAGAGATACGTTAACCCGCGAGCGTCGATCGGATAAATCGCCACGTTGGCCCGGTTCGCGGCGTTGATTGTCGCGGTCAATTCCGCCTCAAGCTCGGGTGTAAGAGGAAAGCCGCCCGAAAACAGCACGAGCGTTTTCCTGCCGGGAACAGCTCCCAGCAAGTGGCAAATATCCATCAGCGAAAGCAGGATGCTGTTAGCGGCGAAATCCGACGAGGCGCTCTCAATTTGAGGCGCTCCGAGCGGCGGCGAGTAAAGCGAAGCCACTTGAGTTTCAGAAGGCGCAGCAAGATTCGAATACTTGACTCCGGTAACGGCTTGCGCAAGCAGTTGATGATTCGTGGTGAAGTTCTGGGTGACTTTCGTCGTGCCGGTGAAATCAACGACCGCCATGGCGAGGCCGGGCGATGCGACCTTTTGTATGAACTGAACGGCAGCCTTTCGCGCCAGCGCCTGCTCGGCGATCGCCATGGTCGAATTGTCAAAGAAAAGAACGAGATAATGCTTTTGGCGCGTGTTCGCGGCGTTTGCGGCCGGGGGTGAAAAGCTTGTAATGTGCTGCTCCTTGCCGTCCTGATAGACGTGGAAGTCATCCTCCGTGAGGTTGCGGACGTAGTGGCCGTGGTGGTCGGTGACAATCGCATCCACAACAACGAGGTTCGACTGGGTTTTGATGACGGAATTTACAGGAATGGGTTTAGTTTTTCCTGCGCGCGAGAGGAGCGGAGAGAAAGCCGCCGAAACAAAGATGAACAGAATTGCGGCGATCCACACAGCAAAGCGATTCTTGCCTAACATGGCGCACCTCCCCGGGGCTTACTGAGGAATTGTGACCGAGCGCGTGACTCCGCAGATTTTTCCGCTGCCGGAATCGAGCACTACTTCACGAACCATATAACTTCCGGGCTTGAGCGTAAAGACAATCGGCACCGTAAAGCCCTTCTTGCTGAGGGCTGCCAGGCTTTCGTCGAGCATGTGGAAATCAAGTTCCTTTTGGACTGCGGAGAGATACTTGCCGTTGTCATTGAATACGGCCGCAACAAACTTCACCTGGTCCAAGTTCCTTCCCCCGTGCCTTTGAAACTTGAACGAAACAGGGTTGACGCTGGCAAGCACGGCGAGCTTCGCGTCGCCCGGTTTGGGCCTGTAGAATTGAGTCGAAACCACGATGGGGAATTCGGTCACGTTTTGCTGGCTGAACAGCGCCGAGCGGATTTCGACTTGCGTTTCCGACGCCGTCGTGGGCCGGGAGCGCGGCGCGTAATAACCGCGCCGAGCCTGGATCTGATAATGGGCGTGGATGGTGAGCGCGACTCGGATTTTGTGGTACGCGCCGTTGTGCCTGAAGCGCTTCGGTGAATATGCCAGCAAATAATAAACGCGTGGAAGCCCGCTGATTTGCTCCAACCCGCCGGCCAGGTCGTTGGTGTTTTGGATGAACCGGCCTCCGGTATCGTAGGCTAAGTTGGCAAGCGGCGAGGCCATTTGCTCATTGCCCTCCATGCGCAGGCTTTCCTTTTCGCCCTGATACATTGGAGTGTCCATGAGCGTCACGTCTGGATGCTCGATAGAACCCCCAGGAATTTCCGTGTAGAGCCCCCGGGCGTCGAGCGCGTTAATCACCACATCCGCGCGCAGAGCGGCGTCGGCAACCGTCGAGTACTCGAATCGCAGAGGCTGGCCTAAAAATCCGGGAGAAACAACGGCGACAATCCGCTGGCCCGGATATCCCGCAATCTGATGGATCACATTCAGGATTCCCTGAAGCGAAGTTTCAGACTGGGATTCATCAACGCTCAGCACGCGCACGGCGCGAGCTCGGGCCGAATCGGGCGCAGCCGTTATGCAGGAGTTATCCCGCGGCGGGCAGTAGCACTTGATATATTCCTGGGTCGCAACCTGATTGGCGATTTGGTCGTCCTTATCAACAATCTCGTAGGCCTCGTAGGCGGGCATCTGCATGCAGGTGAAAGGCGACGCCGCCGAGACCCCGCGCGGAAAGAGTTTGCCGAGCGCCTTCTCAATCGTTGCTGGGTTGGACGTGAATCCCACCTCATTGGCGCTTGAGGCGGTGAAAAGCCCGATGCGAAGGCCGGGAGAGAATTGCTTGGACAAATACTTTTCGACCGCTCCCCGCACGTCCATCAGGTCGGTGATTTTCAAATGGACGTCGTCAATAAAGATAGCCAAAAAACGCTGGGGTCGCGTCACGCTCGACGGGGAAACCGCGCTTGCGGAAGCTGCCGATGCAGGTGCCGGCGCCTCCGCGGGCGCCGCGGAAGGCGTTTCGGAGCGCTCAACCGAGAAGATGGAAACCGTTTCCGGCTTTCCGTTATCGAAGACGCGGAAATCGTCCTTAGTCAAGTTGCCGACTGGATGATCGTGGGAGTCGCGCACAACCACTTGAACGAGCACTAGGTTGCGTTCACTGCGCAGTTTGAAAATCGGGGGGGTCGCGGGTTGGGTTTGCGGTGGCGCCGCGGGGGGTGCGGCGCTGCCCGCGCTTTGCGAATGCAGTGCGGCGGAAAACAGCACACTGGTCGCCACCAAACAAATCGTCATGCCTGCCGTGTGACGCGACCGACGGGCCATGTTCATCGCCATAGGGTCGTGGCGCCGGAAATAATCTCGCTCTGCCCAGGACTTCGCACGCTATTTACCGTCCCGGCGCGTCCTATGGGAACGACAAACCCGCTTTTCGCTCGTGCGCAGGCAGGCGCAGAATTTCCGACCCCGAACCCCTCCGCGCCGAGTATCACGCGCATTAAGGCGAAAGTCAATCGGGAAGTGAACCGCATTGAGGAGCCCGTGCAGGGCTATTGACGCTCGCCGTGAAGCGGCGCCGGAGTGCGCCGGGCCGAACGCTTGCGCGCGAGGATGGCATGATATCGAAGGAGCTGGGTTCGCGCCGGCGCAACGTAACCGTCGCGCGCGGAGACGGAGTCGTAGCGATACCTCGGTCCGAGGAGCACCTGGATATTATGATGCCGGCCGTCGAAATGCGAAGCGGTCAGCCAGAAGCCGAGAATGTAATAATTGGATGGAATTGAATCGGCTTTTTTGAGGGCGTAATCAAGAGCGCTGACGCTCGGGACAAAAACCCCGCCGGTGCTATCGGCGAGCGTGGGAAGAACCTGAACGGCGGCCGCCGCGCGGTCAAGCTCCATTTCCCTCCGCATATCAATGGTTTCGATACGGTTGCGCTGCCTGGGACGAGGATCGGCATGAGATGGCTCCGGCCGCGCGTGAGAATATCCGCCCGCATCGATCGCGCTGATAAGCGTGCCCGAGCGCGCAGCATACGAGCAAAGATCGTTGAGCTCGCTCGAAAGACCAATGGTCAAAAAGCCCGGCGAAATCACCACGATCTCGCGCGGCCCCTGAAGCGAGGCCATCGCGAGTGCGAGCTTGCGTAGATTCGCCAGCGTCTTGCGCGATGCGGACTGGTCGGCTGGAATCAGCCGTCGGGCGATTGCTTCGACTCGCACCCGGTCGGCGGCGAGGCCGCGCCATGTGCGAGAGCGCCGAATGCGCCGTTGCTCGGGGCAGCGATAATAAGCTTCAATCGCAAGCTCCGTAGCAACGGGGTCATGCGCGTCAGCAATCAAGAAGGCTTCGAGATCGGAAAGCTCCGGGCAACCCGCGCCGACCGCAGCGGGATGCGGCTGGATGGCCATGAGCGCCTGATGGACTTTGCCGAGGTTGGGGGTGAAGGGCAACGTCGTCGCTCCGGAAGAAGTGAAGATGCCCACCTGCAGCCCCGGATTTGGGGATGTGCGAAGATAGTAGTCCGCTTCATCGGTCGCCCGCAGCGTATCAATTGGGTTCAAATGAATGTCATCGAAATAAAGCGCGAGAAACCGCTGTGCCTTCGGCGCGACCGCATGAATCGCCGCGGCCGTTCCGCCGGAGGCTTCGTCGTAAACGCTGAGGAAATGCGTTGGAGCGAACAGGCTGATGATTTGCTTCCGTCCGTCCGACAGAAGCTCGAAATCGTTCTGATCCAGATTTCCCAGCGCTCGTCCGGCGGGATCGCGAACGACCACGGGCACAAGAATCATGCGCGGCTGAGTGTTTTCGAGCGCGCTTGCACGTTGTGCAGCCGCCGGGCGGCGAAATTTTCTTTTAGGGCTTTGGCCGAAGAGCGATGCGGCAAGGAAAATGCTTATGGCGAATGACAGGGCGAGCTTGCGACCTCTCCCGGCACGCGCCACGCGGTCGTTCCAGCTTTGGATATCGGAAAAGTTATTCAAGGATATGCGAGAAATCCCATCGGATTTCCCCACGGCGCACGCCAACCTGATTCTCCCAACCCTCCGCCCACAGTATCCGGCCTCGGCGCGCTTCTGTCAACAAGGGTTGATGACATCGCAGGTTCCAGCGGCAGCAGCGTTCCGGCTGCGGCTCTGAACGCCTGCATGCAAAAACGGAAAGAAAGCGGACCGCGTCTTGACAAGGCGTCGGCGCGATGGCTAACATTTGATTCCTACGCACGGTCGCGGCGGGGGATTGCCGCGGTCAGGAGCCGATCTTCCGGCAGGTTCAACCTGAGTGGAAAGCCGCGGAATCCTTTCCCGACGGGACGAGGGTGAATCGTGCCGTGCGCTGTGCGGCGAAGGAACTGCGGCCGCGGTTGCGCCATTCGATTTGCCTGCCCCGACGATGATGGACTCTCAGGAAACCAATGTCGGGCGCCAATTTTCCCGCCACGAAATTCTGCTGACGGGCGGAAGCGGTTTCCTTGGCAAAGTCGTGCTGGGGTTGCTGCTCGACCGCTTTCCGGAAGTGAGCCACATCCATTTCCTCTCGCGCCCGTCGCGGGATTTCTCAGCCGAAGACAGATTCGAAAAGGATATTCTCGCGTCGCCGGCGCTCGCTCCCGTAGTGGAATCTCACGGGCGCGAAGCGCTCCGCAAAAAAATCACCGTCTGGGCCGGTGACGTCAGCAAACCTCAATTCGGGCTTTCGGCGCGGGCCCTCGAGCGAATGCGCGGCCGGGCGGGCGTCATCATCAACTGCGCCGGCCGAGTGGATTTCCTGCCGCCCGTGGATGAATCCTTCTCTTCGAATGTGGACGGCGCCGAGCACGCCGTTGAGGTTGCGAAATGGCTTGGCGCGGCGCTGCTGCATGTCTCAACGGCATTCGTCTCCGGCAAGTCGGACGGGCTCATCGAGGAGACGGAACCGATTCTCGGGTATTATCCTCGCCGCCGAGGACCGAATGACAGGAGTTTTGATGCTCAAGAGGAAATCGCGCATTGCCGCGAGCAAATCCGGCGGATCAAAGAAAGCTCGAACGGCGGTGGAAAATCCACCCGCGAGCAGGCGAAGCGGCTCATCGCGCTGGGCGAGCGCCGCGCGGAACACTGGGGCTGGGTCAATACCTATACTTACGCAAAATCGCTCGGCGAACAGGTCATCGCCGCGGAGACGGGAATTCGCTGCGCCATCGTCCGGCCGGCAATTGTCGAAAGCGCGCTGCGGTTTCCATTTCCCGGCTGGATCGAAGGCGGACGAACCGCAGCGCCGCTCGTGCTGATGGCGCTCGGCGGAATGAAGGCATGGCCGGTCCGCCGTGATATGCCGCTTGAAATCGTTCCCGTGGATCTCGTGGCTGCTGCGATTCTCACCGTCGCCGCGTTGCTGCTTGATGGGCGGAACGCGCCTGTTTATCATCTCGCGACCGCCGACGTCAATCCGATCCATCTCGGAACGCTCGTGAGGTGGCTGGAATCAGAGGCGCAGAAACGGCAGCGAGCCGAAGGAGGCCGAAAACCGGCGGCAGGATGGTTCGACCGGCAAAAGCGGGTTCGCTTCGTCTCCGTCGAGCAGGCGCGCGCCCGCCGCGCACATCTCGCTCGGCGCGTCCACCGCTTGCAGAGCATCCTCGAGAAATATCACAAGGCTTCGGTTCCGCTGCCGGGCAAAAAGGCGCTCGCCAACTGGAGCATGGCGCTCAGGACGCTCGAACTCCAGGCGAAATTCCGCGAGCAGACGCTCGATCAGTATCTTCCTTTTATCCTGCATAACCGCTATATCTTTGAGTGTGAGAATATTCGCGCGGGTTATGAGCGGATCGCTTCGGGCGACCGCGAACGGCTGCCGTGGGATCCGCAGGACATTGCATGGAAGGATTATTGGATTCACAATCAGGTTCCCGGCATCGAGCGCTGGGTGCAGCCCGACGCGGTAAAGGAGTGGGCGTTCCGAATCTGAGGGGCGGCGCGAGGGTCATGCAGGCCGCAAAGGTAAAGATATAAGGATCAAGGATGGCCGCCGCGCCAAAACCGGTTGCTACCGAGCCCTCGGAACCAGAGCTTCTGGATCTTGTTCGCGAGCTTTTGCGCGAACTCGGCTCGACGCACGCCGCGGAATCGTTGACGCTTCATTCTTCTTTCGAACGCGATCTGGGGCTCGGAAGCCTCGAGCGCGTCGAGTTGCTGGTCCGCTGTGAGGCGCATTTCCAGACGCGCCTGCCGGATGAGGTGGCGCAGCGCGGCGATACACCCGCGGAGTGGCTCCAGGCACTCATCGAAGGCGAAGACAAGCCGGAGGAAGGCTCACGCTACCGGATTGAACCTCCGGCGAGGGAAGCCCCGCCGCCGCCCGATGACGCCTTGACAATGGCGGAGGTGCTTCGCCGCCAGGCGGAAATCGAACCCGACCGCGTCCAGGCCCACCTGCTCGAAGGCGATGCGGGTGAGGCGATCACGTACCGCCGATTGATTGAAACGGCGTCGGCGGTCGCGCGCGGGCTCGCCGGACTGGGATTGCGCCGGGATGAGACCGTCGCTATCATGCTGCCTACGTGCAGCGACTTTTTTTATGCGTTTTTCGGCGTGATGCTGGGGGGCGGCATCGCCGTGCCGATTTATCCTCCCGCACGGCCCGATAAAATCGAAGAATATGTGCGCCGGCAGGTGGCCATTCTGAAAAACGCCGGCGTGCGGTTCCTCATCAGCTTTCCGCAGGCGAAAGCGGTGACACAGCTCATGCGCGCGACGCTGCCGGAAATGGCGGCGGTCACGAGCGTGGATGAATTGCGCCGGTTAGGCGTGGACGCGCCGCCGGTGGTCGTCGCGCCTTCGGAGACCGCGTTCATTCAATATACGTCGGGAAGCACGGGCGACCCGAAAGGCGTCGTCCTAAGCCACGCCAATATCCTTGCGAACATTCGCGGCATCGGCTGGGCGGTAAAAGTCCGGCCGACAGATGTCGTGGTGAGCTGGCTGCCGCTTTATCACGACATGGGATTGATTGGTTCCTGGCTGTTCAGCGTCTATTACAGCTTGCCGATCACCGTTTTCTCGCCCATTGCTTTTCTCAGCCGGCCGGACCGCTGGCTCTGGGCGCTGCATCACTCGCGCGGCACCTTATGTCCCGCGCCGAATTTCTCTTACGAAATGTGCGCGCGCAAGATTCCGGAAGCCGCGCTCGAAGGGCTTGACCTGAGCGCCTGGCGGATTGCCATCAACGCGGGCGAAGCGGTGCTGCCGGAAACTCTCGAGCGCTTTGCCGCTCGCTTTGCGCCTTACGGGTTTCACGCTGAGAGCTTCGTGCCGTGCTACGGACTCGCGGAATCCTCCGTGGCGCTGGCCTTTCCGCCCATCGCGCGCCTCCCGCAAATTGACCGCATTCGCCGCGAAATGTTTGAGACCGAAGGTCGGGCGATTCCGGCCGATGCCTCCGATCGCTCCTCGCTGCGATTTGTCCGGAACGGCCGTCCGCTGCCCGGACACGAAATTCGCCTGGTGGATGAACAGGGCGGACTGCTCGGCGAGCGGCTGCAAGGGCGAGTGCAATTCCGCGGACCTTCAAGGACCTCGGGATATTACCGCAACCCGCAAGCGACCGCGGCGGTCATGACTTCCGATGGATGGATGGATTCGGGCGACCTCGGCTATTGGGCGGAAGGCGAAATCTGCGTCACCGGGCGCTTCAAGGACATTATCATCAAAGCGGGACACAACATCATGCCGCAGGAAATTGAAGAGGCGGCAAGCGGAGTTCAGGGCGTGCGTAAAGGCTGTGTCGCCGCGTTCGGAGTTCGCGATAGCGCCTCGGGGACCGAGCGGGTGGTTGTGGTGGCTGAAACGCGCGCGACTTCGAAGGATGATCTGGGGCGCATCGAAAACGAGGTGATTCTTCGAGTCACGGAAGCGGCCGGCCTTCCGCCCGATCAGGTCGAGCTGGTGCCTCCGCAAAGCATTCCCAAAACGTCGAGCGGAAAAATCCGCCGAAATGAGACTCGCCGGCTTTACGAAAGCGGCGCCTTGCGGGCCACGCGCCGCGCGCCGTGGCTGCAAATCGCGCGCCTCTGGATTGAGAACCTCGAGGTCTATCTTTACCTCAGCCTGCGCCGCAGCGCGCGCGGGCTCGCGCGCCTCTATTCGTCGTTGATGCTTTCGGCATTGGGCTACACCTTTGGAACTTTCACTCGACTTATGCCAGGGCTCGGAGCGAAGAGCGCTTTCACGCGGCTCGTCGCGCGCGCTGTGCTCGCGCTCGGCGGACGGCCTGTTACCCTTGAAAACGCCGAGCGGCTCTCTCGTCGCGGACCGGCGGTCATCATCGCCAATCGTGAGGGCGCTTTCGATCCGCTGCTGCTGGTCGCGGCGCTGCCGCCCTGCTTGATTGCCGACACGGCCGCGCTTGCTTCGCTGCCGCGAGCAGCGTCGTTTTTGCTCCGGCCGCTCGCCGTTCCACAGGTCAGGAAATCACAACAGCCTTCAGGCGGAATGCTTCGGGACCGGATCGTGCAAGCGCTGAAAGGCGGCTATCGAGTGCTCGTTTTCCCGGACAGCGCGATTGGCGCCGAGCCGGTGCTTAGCCGATTCCGTCTCGACGCTTTCCACGCGGCCTCCTCAGCCGGCGCGCCACTCGAACCCGTCGGAATTCGAGGGTCGTTCCGGAGTCTCAGCGGCCGCGAGCCGTGGGCGACGCGCCTTACGGTGGGCGAGCCGGTCGTAGCCGGCGCATGCGAGCTGCGTGAACTGGTCGCCCTGCGCGAAAGAGTGCGGCACGAGTTGGCTGATTTATGCCGTTGAACGATCCCCGATGATGCTCCAATCTTTCCTTCCCGTTGCCGCCCGCCTGCTCCTCTGTTTCATGATCGGAGCTATTCCTTTCGCGTTGATATGCATGGCGGGAACCGGCGTGGACATTCGGAAGGTCGGGTCGGGAAATCCGGGGTTCAACAACGTCCTGCGCGTATCCAAGTCTCGCGCCGTTTTGACGCTCGTTGGTGACATGGGCAAAGGATTTTTCGCCGTGTGGCTCGCCGAGCACCTCGGCTCCGCCCACCTTGCGGTGTTTTCACCCGTGCTCCTGGGATGGATTTACGGTTTTGGCGCGGTGCTGGGTCATTGCTTCTCGCCGTTCCTGAAGTTCAACGGCGGCAAAGGTATTGCGACGTCCGGCGGCGTCATGCTGGTGCTTTACCCGTGGTGGGCCGCGATTGCTCTCGCATTCTTCGCCGCGACGCGCGTTCTGGGCGGCAAGAACAAATGGCGGGAAGCGGGCACGATCGCCTCGATGAGCACCTGGGCGCTCTTCACAGCCCTCCTTTGGATTTTCGGCGGTATTGAAGGAGGCGCGCTTGCCACAGCGATGACGCTGTTTCTCGGCTGGCGGCACAAAAGCAATTTCCAAAGACTTTTTTCGCCGAAAAGCGCATGAGCGGGTACGAAGCGTCTGCTCAGCGCGGATGCTTTGAAGTTCACGATCCGGCAAATGCCGTGGTCAGGCATACATTCCGCAGGCTACAAGGGAATGAAGCGGTTCGCGCGGGAAACGACCCGGTAAACGTCGCATGGCAACGCAGCGCAAGTTCGCTTTTTACGATTTCGATGGGACTCTTGCCGACAGCAACGTGGTTGAGCGCTATGCCTATTACGCGCGGCATCACCCTTCGCGGCTTCGCGCTTTCGGGCGAACGACGAAACTTTTCATCTCAATCCCGCTGTGGCTGGCTCTGGACTGGCGTTCGCGCCGGCTTTTCAATGAGGTTTTCTACCGGGAATATCGCGGGCTCAATGAAACGTGGCTTCGGCGGCAAAGTGAAGCTCTTTTCGAGCGCGTCATCCGCCCGAAGATTTATCCGCAGGCGATCGAATTGATTGAGCGAGACCGCGCCGAAGGCTACGCTCCAGTGCTCGTGACGGGCGAACTCGACATCGCTCTCGCGGGCGTGATACGCTACATTGGATTTGCGCATGTGATTGCGAATGCGCTGGTCATCGAAAAAGGGAAGGCCACGGGGAAAGTGGCGCAGCCGCTGATCGCGGAAGATGGGAAAGTCGCAGCGATGGAGCGCCTGTGCCATTCCGAAAACGCTCAACTTTCGGATTGCAAAGCTTACTCCGACAGCCTTTCCGACCGCTCGATGCTTGAGGCCGTCGGGCGTCCCGCGGCCGTGAATCCGGAGCGGCGGTTGCGGCGGCTGGCGAAGGACCGAGCCTGGCCCATTTTCGATTGGAAGCAGCATCCCCATGGCGACTCGCGCTGAACCCGTCCCCTCGTTCGTGAATCCGTCCTTTGACTTCGGCGACCCGCGGCCGAACGCCGTTGGCCGCCGTGCCCTTGTCTCGCACGAACAAACGGTCGTTCATTTGGATAACGCTTCAGCTCCGCGCCTGATGTGGAACGGAGAGGATTTGCTTTCCGTGAAATTTCCCGCAGGAACGCGAGCCGTTTATCCCAAGCCGGCCATTCCGGGCCTTCCTGACCGCCGTGCGGCCATTCAATACGCGCTCGCCCACCCGGAGGGATCGGACCCACTCGAAGCGCTACTCAATCCGGGAATGAAAGTGACGATTGCGGTTGACGACATTTCGTTGCCGTTGCCGAAAATGCTCCGTCCGGATATTCGGCAGTCGGTGCTCGAGGTCGTGCTCGAAATGCTGGCCGCGCGCGGCGTCGAGGATTTTCACATCATCATCGCCACGTCTTACCACCGGCGCATGACGCCCGCTGAAATCCGCTGGATGGTGGGCCGCAGGATCTTTGACGCGTATTATCCCGGCCGCCTCTGCCATCACGACGGGGAAGCGCCGGACGGAATGGTTGAGCTCGGCGTGACCGAGCACGGCGAGCCCGCGCGAATCAACCGGCGAGCCGCGGAATCGGACCTCATCATTTACGTCAACATCAACCTCGTGCCCATGGACGGCGGCTCGAAATCGGTGGGTGTGGGCCTTTGTGATTACGCCACACTCCGTTCGCACCATAACCCGCGCACGATTCTCGAGTCCGATTCCTACTTTGACCATCACCGGTCGGCGATCAAGCGCTCGTGCGACCGCATCGCCAAAGTCATCAATAGCAAGCTGAGGGTTTTCCACATCGAAACGGCGCTCAACAACTGCATGTTCGATCCGCACATGGCGTTTTTCACGAAAAATGAAGACCGCTGGAACCTCGTGGACCGGACGATGTTCAATGTGACTCGCGGCGCTCTGGCGCGCCTCTCGCGTCCCATGAAGCGCAAGATATTGTTCGCCGTTCCCGCCGCTTACGAACCCATCGCGATTCATGCGGGTGCGACGGACGCCGTGCACGAAAAAACATTGGCCTACAATTACGCGCAATACTGCAGCCCGCTCGAAGGGCAATCGGACGTCGTGGTATACGGCATTCCTTTTGTTTCGCCCTATAACGTCAACTCGATTTTGAATCCGCTGCTTGTCCACGTGATGGCGCTCGGCTATTTCTACAATATGTACCGCGGAATGCCCGTCGTGAAGAAGAACGGCGTTCTCATCCTCACGCATCCGCTCTACGACGAATTCGATCCGCTGCACCATCCTTCTTATATCGAATTCTTCCACCGCGTGCTGGCGGAAACGCGCGATTCATTCGAGCTGGAGCGCAAATATGAAGCGAAATTTGCGCACGACCCCGAATACATCCGCATGTATCGCACGGGCAACGCCTACCACGGCGTGCATCCTTTCTATATGTGGTACTGGGGCGAAAACGGCCGGGCGCAGGTCGGCAAGGTGATTTGCGTCGGCGCGGAATCGAAGCTCGCCGCCTCGATTCTGGGCTGGGAAACCGCGCCCAATATGAACGAAGCGCTCGCCATGGCCGAATCCCACGTCGGGCGCAAGCCGAGCGTTACGCTCATGCATTTCGCGCCCATTTTGATGGCTGACGTGAAGGATGTTCCTCAAACGGTTTAGGCGGCGTGCCCCCTTGGCCCTCGAGGCGGTCCCGGGCATTTGACAGAGCGCGCGGCGAAGCTTGAAGCGCTCAAACCTTTCGCGGCGGATATTGAGCGTTTCGCCGCAAAGCAACCTCCTGCGCATTGATGAAGTCCATCCTCGTTACCGGCGCGACCGGATTTTTAGGCAAGCATCTTGTCGAACAGCTTCGCCAGGGGGCGGAGGACGCGCGCGTGCGAATTCTCTCGCGAGGCCCGGCGCCGTGGCCGAGCGGCGAATCACTTGAAGTAGTGCGAGGCGACGTTCTCTCCCGCGCGGACGCCGGGCGCGCCTGCGAGGGAATCGAAGAAGTTTTCCACCTCGCCGGAATCGTTGCCCGGGATCCGCGCGAAGCTTCACTTCTTTACCGCACGCATATCGAAGGAACGCGCAACATCCTGGAAGCCGCGCGCGCCGAGGGCGTCCGCAAAATTGTCGTGGTCTCGTCATCGGGCACGGTTGCCGTCCGTCGCGAGCCCGTCGCGAGCGATGAGACGGCCGGCTATACAACCGAAATCGTGGCCGAATGGCCCTATTATCTGAGTAAGATTTTCCAGGAAAAGCTGGCGCTCGATTACGCCGCCGAAGGCTTGCCGGTGGTGGTTGTGAATCCCAGTTTATTGCTCGGACCGGGCGACGAGCGCCTCTCCTCGACTGGCGACATCGCGCTCTTTCTGCGCGGCCAGATTCTGGCCATCCCGCAAGGCGGGCTCAATTTTCTCGACGCGCGCGATGGTGCGGCGGGCCTCATCGCTGCCATGCGCGCCGGGAGGTCGGGCGAACGCTATTTACTCGGCGGCCCGAATTGGACGTTTCGCAAGCATATTGAGTCAGTCGCCGAAATCTCCGGCCGTCGTGTCCCGAGACTTCAGCCGTCTCTCTCCGTCGCGCTTCAAAGCGCGCGACTTCTTCGGCGGCTCTATCGGATGGCCGGAAAATCGTTTGACCTCGATGAAGCTTCAATTAAAATGTCCGCTTTGTTCTGGTACGTTGATTCCTCGAAGGCGCGGCGCGAACTTGGATTTACGGCTCGCGACCCGATGGAGACACTGAGAGAGACGGTCGAGGATCTCCGCCGCCGCATTTAGGGCGGTTCTCTCGCCCGGCCATTCGTTTTGCCAATGAATTCATCCGGAAAAATCGCCGCCATCGTTAACCCCCGCGCCCGCGGAGGATTGGCCGGAAAGCGCTGGCCCAGAATCGCAGCCGCGCTCGAGCGGCGGCTCGGGCCGGTTGATGCGCGCTTCACGGACGCTCCCGGCGGCGGCATCCGGATTGCCCGGCAGTTGCTTGAGGAAGGGGCTGAGCTGATTATTGCCGTGGGCGGCGATGGAACCGTCAATGAAGCGGCCAACGGTTTTCTTGAATCGGACGCCGCGGTTCGAACCCGCGCACGCCTCGGCATCCTGCCGCTCGGCACGGGGGGCGACTTGCGCCGGACGCTCGGCATTCCCGCACGGCTCGAAGACGCCATCGAAATTCTTGCCAGCGGGGTGCCGGTCGCAATCGACGCCGGCAAAATCGTTTTCTCGGGCGTCCGCGGCAAGCGCGCGCAGCGCTATTTTGTCAATCTCGTGAGCTTCGGGATGGGCGGGGAAGTAGCCTCTCGCGCCAGCCGCGCGCCGCGATTTCTCGGCGGCCGTGCGGCCTTTTTCTTGGCGACGCTTGGGACGTTCTTCGGTTACCGCGGGAAAACAATCCGTTTGCGGCTCGACGGTGCGCTCGAGGATTTCGGGCGCAAAGCGCTCAACATCGCTGTCGGTAACGGCCGATTTCATGGCGGCGGAATGCATCCCTGCCCGCGCGCGCTCGTGAACGACGGCTTACTCGACGTGACCTTCATCGAATTCATGGGCTGGTTTGAGCTGGCGCGCGACGTTCATTATCTTTATTCGGATGACGTCTATCGCCATCCGAAGACACGATTTTTCCGCGCGCGGACCGTATCGGCAGAATCCGATGATCCGGTTTCAATCGAAGTGGATGGCGAACCGCTGGGAGAGCTTCCCGCCGAGATCACGGTTGTGCCCGCGAGCCTTCGCGTTATGGTCGCCCGGGATAGCAAGCTTCGTCCGTAATGAGCCGTTCTTAATTGAAATGATCTGCGCGTAATCCACGGGAATCAAATTGCGCGACACGCATTGACCGGTAGAAAGCCCAGGGAGTAAACTCGGTTCGGGCGCCGGTGAGGGGCGGGCCGCGTTCTTCCCCCTTCGGGACGGCCGCTCGACCGGCGAGGGAAAGGCCGCGGGCGAATGGCGAAGATTCTGGTAGTTGATGACGATGAATTGTTGCGAAAGTTTGTCTGCGAGGTGCTCGGGAGGGCAGGCGTCGAAACCCGTTGTGCGGATGACGGCGACCGTGCGCTTGAAATGGCGAGCTCGGAGGCCTTCGATCTCGTTCTGACCGATGTCGCAATGCCGCGGATGAACGGCGTCGAGCTGCTCGCAAAACTCCAGGCCTTACCTTCACCGCCGCGCGCCCTCGTGATGACCGCCGATGACACTCCCGAAACGCGGCTGAAGGCCATTCGGGAAAAAGCCGTCCACTACATCTCAAAGCCCTTCGATCCTTTTTACCTTGTTCAACTCGTGAAGGAAGTGCTCGCGTCGCCTTCGGGAATCCCTTCGATTGAAGTGCTTTCAGCGCAGCCGAATTGGGTTGAGCTGCTCGCTCCGTGCGATCTCGCGACCGCCGAGCGCATTCAGGAATTGATGAGGAACTTGAAAGCGGATTTGCCGGAAGAGGTCCGCCGGGACATCGGCGAAGCTTTTCGCGAGATGCTGATGAACGCGATTGAATGGGGCGGCCGCTTCGATCCGCATCGCATGGTGCGCATTTCGTTCATTCGCGGGCGCAGAATGCTGCTCTATCGCGTTTCCGATCCCGGACCGGGATTCCGTCCGAAGGAACTCGCGCACGCCGCCATCAACAATCCTCCAGAAGATCCTATCCAGCATTTGGAAGTGCGCGCCGAAAAAGGCATGCGTCCGGGCGGATTCGGCCTGCTGATGACGCGCAGCATGGTGGATGAGCTGATCTACAACGAAGCGCACAATGAAGTTGTTCTTATCAAATATCTGGACGGACAGGCTCAATCCGCCGGCTTGAATTCCTGACCCTCGTCGGCGCGCTTGGCGCCCGGCAAAACGTCCGCGAAAACGAAGCCGTCTCTTTCAACCACAGACCCCAACTCAATCGGTACAGGCGCGCGGAACATCGGTCCAGCGTAAACGAAGCTGTGAAATTCGCCGTTTTCGCCGCACGGATCAATTTCTGGGGGAAGCTCTGCGAGAAGCCGCTCGTCGAACTCGCGCCCCGCGAATTTTGCATCGAGCTGCTTCGGATTGACGCAAGTGAGGATGGCGCGTACGCCGGATGCGATCATCTCCCGGGCAAGCTGCTTGGTGTCCAACCCCCAGACGGGAAAAATCGGCGTCATTTGGCACCCGGCGAGTTTTTCCTCGCGGTATTTGCGAATGTCTTCAAGAAAGAGGTCGCCAAAAGCAACGTGGGTCACTCCTTCAGCCTTCGCACGGGCCATTGCCTGGGCCATCGCACGCTCGTAGGTATCGTTCGGACAAGGATAAGGAATCGGAACGGCAATGAGCGGCACTCCCGCGCTCGCCGCCTGCTCGCGAAGGAGCCCTTCCCGAACGGCGTGCATCGCGACGCGCTCGAATTCCTGGTTGACGGTCGTGAGCAGTGCTACGACTTCGAATTCTCCGCTGCGCCGCAGCACTTCAAGCGACCACGCACTGTCTTTCCCGCTCGACCAGGAAAGCCACACTTTCTTCCGTGCCATGCCGGTCCCTCCCTATTCGAAATGAGATTTAAGGTACGTCACGGCGGTCGCTTCTGCAAGACTTGTCTTCAGTCGTCGAGCGTGAAGTCGACGTCAACTTGAGTTACGACCTCCACCGGTTGGCCGTCGAGATACGTCGGCAGATAGCGCCAGCGCGAAACCGCTTCGACGGCGCTTCGGACGAGCAGCGGGTTCCCGGTGATGACCTGAATGTTCCTTACGCGCCCGTCGCTCCCGATGAGTACTTGGAGCTGGACCGTTCCCTCGATTCGCGCCTCGAGTGCGAGCGGGGGATAGTGGGGCAGCGGCTCGAAGACGATTTTCGCCATTTCAACATTCTTATCCACGCGCAAGCGCCGCGGCGCCGGCGGCTCCGGCAAAGACGTGGAGGCTTGAGCGGGGACTGGCAAATCGAGGGGAAATCCGCCGGGAACGTTTCCGGCGCCCGTGCCGATGATTCCCGGCGGGCCCGCGGTCCGGCCGAAGGAAGACGCGGCCGTGTGATGGGTAATGCGCGGGATGATGCTGGGGATTTCCGTTGGGAATTCGACGGTTGTCTGCCGCAGCACGCGGCGAGTTCGACTGGGCGCTTTTCTGAGGGGTCTTGGTCGTGCTTCGCCGAGCGGCCCGGCGATCGGCGGATGAATTACAAAACCCGCGATTTCAGGCAAAGATGAAACCGTTGCCAATGACTCGACTGCGAGTCCGGCGATTAACGCGGCCTCGAGTCCGATGGCGATTACGACCAGCCATCGGCGAGGCTTGAACTCCGGCCGGCGCGAAGTTGACGAATCAAGAAGGGTTTCGTTGAACATGCGCTCGCCTCGCAACGCGGCGTTCTTCCGCTCCCTATCAGTCGTCCTTCGCTTTCATAGACACCACGGTTTCGCGCATTGTTCCAAACGATAGTTTCATGGGGTGGAAGGGAAGGAGAAACAGCGCAATGACTGGGCCGTCGAGTCGTGCCGCGTGGTCGAAATTCCATCGCCGCTTCCACTCAGGGATTTGGGGAGGGCTTGCCCGCGCCGCCGAAGAGGCAGTACTTCTCAAGCGCCGCGCGCACCGGAGTGATATGCGCTCGTGCGATGGCCTGTTTGATGCGCGCCTGCATCGCTTGTCCGCGCAATATTCCCGCGATTCTCCCGCGCACTGCGCCGAGCGGCTGCAAGCGCCTTTGCTCGACGCGGACGATGTTCCATCCGAAGCGCGTGCGGAAAGGCGCGCTCGTTTCGCCCGATCTGAGCGTCCACAAAATCCGGTCAAACGTGGGGGTCATCTGGTGGGGCTGGATAAAGCCGAGATCGCCGCCCTTCGCGCGCGTCGCGGCGTCGTCGGAATATTTGAGCGCAAGCTCGGCGAAGTTGCCGCCGCGCTTAATTTGTTCGGTGAGTCTTTGGATTCGAGCTTCGGCCTCGGCAGGACTGCGCTTTGACCGGCTCTCGAGCGCATTGCGATCGGAAATCAGGATATAGCTCGCTCGCGCTTCGGCAAAAAGGCTCGGATGCGAGCGGTAAAACGCTTCTTCCTGCCCGGAGGTCGGCTGTGCTTCGTGCGCCAGGTATTCCATCAGTGCGGAAGCAAGCGCCTCGTCTCGCGCCAGGGAAGGCGCAGCGGGAAGATTCGCAGGATGGATTTTCAGACGTTCTGCGGCTTGCGCGAGCGCCACGACGCGCCCGTACCATTGGGCGGCCCTCACGGGATGGAGCTCCATGCCTTCCCGCTCGGGCGGCGCCGTAATGCCCGCGACCGCCGCATTCAATTCAGAAGCGCGGACCCGTTGCCCTCCGACAATCAGGACAACGGGATCCGCTTGTCGGCTATTGCCCGGCCTGGGCGCTTGCCCACGCGCAAGCGGCATGATCGTAAGCAGCAGCAGGCCGCCCATTCGTGCGAGCGGCCTCGTCCCTTTTCCGTGCGTCATGACGCCTACTGCTGCCTCAAAGCCGGCATTGGGACTGGAACGCCAAATGTAGTCGCTCCTACGCCCACACCGCCCTCGCAGGTATTCGGCGGGAAAGTGCAAACCGTCTTCGTGCCCTGGCAGCCCGCCGCCCAAAACATCAGCCCGAGCATTCCGGTGGTCGTGCCCTCGCCGCCGGGCGGCACTGTCTCAACGAAACTCGACGCCGTGTTTTGATCGGAAGAGGCGAAATTCGTGCAATTCGGGCTGGGCTTCGAGCCGACCAAATAGAAGCTGCCCGTCAATCGAGCCGGAGCAAGAGGATCCACGCCCAGCGTCGGGTAGCCGTCAATATGCTCGGACCAGTAGTTTTCGTACCGCGAAACGGTGGTGTTCTCGCCGACCACCATTGCATTCGCATAGTCGAGCACGGGGTTGCCGTCTTGCAGCCAGTTGTTCGTGGCTTCAGCGGCGATTTGGCTCAGGTAGGTGTCGCCCGCGCCCAAGTCAATTGTCAGCCGCGCCGGAAAATTCGCACCCGTGGCGTCGTAAGGGATCACGGACCGGTACGCGCTGACGAACGACTGCAATCCGGTAATGTTCGGGCTGCTACTGTTTTCGTAGTCGATTTCAATTCCTACGTTGAGCTGCTTTGCAAGGTTCGCGGCGTTGATCCCGAGCTGCGTTGGATCGGCCGCGAGAGCCTGATCCCAGTAGGTCGTGTACGTCGAGCCGCCGATCGAGAGCATCACGCGAACGCCCGCGTTCTCAAAGTAAGAAACGACCGAAGAAGTCATTCCATTCGGCACGCCGTTGGTGTCGCCGGAATCGGTCGTCAGGTTGAGCAGCTTGAGCGGATTCACAAAGCTCAAAACCACCAGATTCACCGAAGGCGAGCCGTTGCCGCGGTTAAGGATCCAGTTGTTTTGAGTGGCAAAGGTCGTCATGTCCGGCGCGCTCGCCCAAGTGCAGTAATCCGCCGTGCAGTGCCAGACGCCGTAAACCTGCATCTGCGCACGGCCGCTTTGCGCGCCGAACGCTATCGCAAGCGCCGCAAGCATCATCGTGCTTGCCCGCTTCATGTTCAAGATTCGCATTCACCCCTCCTCTGTGCCATTTATTGTAGTTACAACGGTACTGAGGCTATATATTCGCTTTCATGGTGTCAAGTGCATTTTTGGTCGTTCAGGCTGGCCCCGCCGTCGCGCAGACCCGCGTCTTCGAGCGCACGCCAACGGCCCGCGGCCTTCTGCGGCTAACGCCGCGCCGCCAGCAGCGCTGTGAGTTTATTCGACAGCCCCTTTTGCGTATAGGCGACAGGGCCGTTGGCGTAGACCGCTTCGGGCGGCCCGGATTTCCAAACTGCACCCTCCGGGTAGAGGCCGGCGAAATCCCACAAATTTTCAGTCAAGCCGCAGCATTGAGGCCGAGGCCGGGAGGGGAAAGCGGCGGAGCAGCTCAAACTTAGGCTGGCGGAGGCGGGCGGTCTGAGGCCCCCTGGGTTCGGTCTTCATATGCATGAATTAATACATGCAGCATATTAGAGTCGCCTTTTTTCAGGAATGCGAAAATAACGGAGCGCGAGCGGGGCTGGGGAGCAAGGCTCAAGAAGGCTTGCTCTTTACCTCTGGTCGGGGTCGCCTGCTCGCCGATTGCGAAACTCCTGCGGCCAGCAACATGATATTCCAGCCCGGACACTTGCTCTACGGCCAAATGAAAGGCGCGGTCATGGCCAATTTATTTTTTCCGGGTTGGGACGGGACTCGATTCTCGACTTGTCCACATTTCCTTAACCCTCATTCAAGTGACATTGATGCTTGACAAATGCGGCTACGGTGCTTTAAGAGATACCATACGTGGGGCTGAATAATTCTGAGAGCTTTTGCTATTGAAGGTGCAGGCATGTTTTCGGCGTTTGACCAACGGGCGAGACGAGATGGAACGGCTCTTGGAGCCTGGGGCTTAACGTCGAAATTTGCCCTCATCCTTTGTTTCCTTACCGTGTTTTCCTATGACCTTCCCGCGCAGGATACCGCCCCTCTCATTCGTTCAGTCTCTGGCACAACGCTTCAATTGAAAGTACCAATGGCGGCCCAGCCTTGGGCGGCGACGCTTTCACCAATTGTGGCGCCGAGACAAAAGCAGGTCGAGTTTTTTGGGCAATATCCGCGATTTCGCAGAGCGAAGGGAGCCGCGAACGCCCGTAGACTCGCGGCGGAGAAGTCCCGGGGTGGAACCCTCGGTCATCTGAAGTTCTCGGCGGGAGCGGCGCCGCTTTCGTCAACAACCACGACGGGAGCGGTTGTGTTCGACGGCCCGAATGAGTTGGAAACCGGCGTCATTCCACCCGACTCGCAAGTTGCAGCCGGGCCGAATTCTGTGGTGGTTGTCGTTAATTCATTGATCGCGATTTACAACAAGTCCGGAACCTTAGAAATCGGCATGCAGCAACTGAGCTCGTTTTTTGGCATCCTAAATCTAACGGGAAAAATCTACGACCCTCGGATTGTCTATGATGCGGCCGACCAGCGGTTTATCCTTTCAGCGGCGGACGTGGACTTGACGAATTTTTCCAGCGGCTTCATTTTGTTGGCGGTTTCTGCGACTTCTGATCCAACCGGATTCTGGTACAAATACGCGCTCAATTCGATGGGACGTGATGCTTCCGGCACAATGAGCACGTTTCCAGACTTCCCAACGCTGGGCCTCAGCTCTGCGGCTGTTTACGTTTCCACCGGGCAATTCGCGCTGAGTTCAACCTGCGAGCAGGACGACACTTGCTCGTTTTCAGACACCTGGATCCACGCGGTCGGGCTCGCTGGCCTCCTGGCGGGAAGCTCCTCGCTGAGTGTTACCGTCTTCAAAAACGTGCGAACGGCCTCCGGCACCTCGGCTTTTGCCATAGAACCTGCCATGACTTATGGAACGGCCCCGGCTGAATTTCTCGTAGCCGCCGATTTCAATGCCAATCCCAACGCAATATTGGATGTCTTTACCCTTTCACTTTCCGGGACGCCGACGCTCAGCGTCGCGAACCTGGCAGTGCCCAAATACAGCATGCCCCCGGACGCAGTCCAGCCGCTCGCTCTGGTTCCCATCGCCACGAATGACTTTCGGCTGTTGAATGCGGTGTGGGTCAACAATTCCCTGTGGTGCGCACAGAACGTGTACGAGAGTTCCAGCAACAGCTCCGGCGCGAGATGGTACGACATCAGCGCTTCCGCTCTGGCTTCTATTGCGCTCGCTCAAACCGGCGATGTAACCGGCGCGGGCGACGCCTATTTTCCAAGTATGGGCGTCGACTCCGACAATGACGTTGGAATGGCATTTTCGACGTCGAGCTCGACACAATATCCCTCGGCGGCTTTTACCGGCAGAGCCTCCGTTGACGCTCCCAATACGATGCGTCCCGTCTCGATTTACCAACTGGGCACGGATGACTATTCCGATTTCGCGCTTCGTTGGGGTGATTACAGCGGGGTCAGCCCTGACCCCGGCAGCGCCGCTTTCTGGGCGATTGCAGAATACGCCGGAAGTCCCGACCCGAATTTTGGAACTGCGATCGCGGAGGCCACGAGCATACCCTCGCTCGTTTTTTCTCCGGCGACTCTGGACTTCGGTTCGGATCCGTTCAATGTTCCCTCCGTCCCGATGGCGCTCACGGTTACAAACGTCTCTGCTTCCACAGCGACGCTTGGAAGCGCGGCGATCATGGGGACGAATGCTTCCGATTATTCAATCAGCGCGGATGCCTGCTCGAACGCCGTGCTCGCTCCCGCGCAAACATGTACGTTGAGCTTGGTCTTTAGCCCCGTGAATATCGGCCCGTGTTCCGCTGCGCTCGCAATCGGGATCATTGGCGCACTGCCTGAGCAGGTTTACCTGACCGGCCAGGGAGTGGCGCCTACTGCTGGAATCACCGTTTCGCCCTCTGCGCTGAATTTTGTCGGGGTTCCGGCGCACACCACGAGCGCCCCCCAAATTGTCAAAGTGGCCAACACGTCCAGTACCGCCGAAGCTCTGGAAATCAGCATCGGCAGTAACGAGGTCCCGTTTACTGAAACCAGCAACTGTGGAGCGTCGTTGGCCGCCGGGCAAAGCTGTCAGGTGAGCGTGGTTTACCGGCCTTTCCGAGTTTCCGGCTCCTCCATACCAGACTCCAGTGGCCTGAACGTGACTTACGTCGGTTTCCCCTTAGTGAATCCCCCCATGGTCGCGCTCACCGGCACGGCGGTTGCGGCTCCGCTCGTCACGATCTGTCCGACCGCGCTAAACTTTGGCAATCAGACGGTGGGAACAAACAGCCCTGCTCAGACGATCACCGTCAATAATTCGGGAACCAGTGACCTGACGATCGGCGGAATTGCTATAAGCGGAGACTTCACGGAAACGAGCACATGCGGAACTTTGCCCGTGACTATCGCTGCTGGAAACACTTGCGCAATCTCGGTCACGTTTTCACCGGGCTCTGCAGGGACGCTGACCGGGGCGCTTACGATTAGCGACAATTCCGCGGGGAGCACTCCGCAAGTTCAACTCACGGGCACGGGCGTCGCATCGGGAGCGCAACTCTTGCCCGCATTTCAAAAACTGTTGGGTCGCGGCGGAAACGAGTGGCGCGCTCGCTTGAGGGCGCGTTCGCTTCCGGTGAAATTCGTTCCGAAATCGCAGTTGGCCGAAAAGCATTACGGCGAGCTGCCGGTGAGCTTCGAGGCGAATGATGGCCAGACCAGCCCGCGGGTTAAATTCCTTTTGCGAGGGAACGGCTATGTCCTGTTTCTCACGGGCGATCAGGCTGTGCTGAAGTTGGCCAATATAAAACCTCGGAAAGGGGCTCTCCGAGGCGAGAGTCCCGGGCACACCAGGCCGTCTCGAAGGTCGGCCACGGCGGCCGTAGTTCGAATCGCTTTGGCGGGCGCAAATCCGAGAGCGCGCGTCACCGGCCTTGACGAATTGCCGGGGAAAGTCAACTACCTGATCGGGAACGATCCCTCAAAGTGGAAGACCAGCGTGCCGCTCTACGCCAAAGTCAGATATCAGGACGTATATCCTCGCACCGATCTGGTCTATTACGGCAATCATCACCGGCTCGAATATGACTTTGTTCTGGCCCCGGGCGCAAGCCCAAGCGGCATCAGTCTTCGCGTCCGGGGAGCTTCCGGCATTCACGTGGCCCCCAATGGCGATTTGGTGCTGACCACCCGCGAGGGCGATCTTCGTTTGGCGAAGCCGATTGTGTATCAGGAACGGACGTCAGCGGCCGGCCGTCAGTCGCCAACGATGAAGGGCGAGCAACAATCGTTCATCGTCAATCGAAAATTTGTTGAAGGCCGCTTTGTCCTGCGCCCAGTTCACGATTCAAATTCGAAAGTCCGAATTTACGAGGTCGGATTCCATATTGCGCACTATGACCACGCAAAACCTCTCGTCATTGATCCTGTCCTGAGCTATTCAACCTATTTGGGCGGGACCAGTAATGACTATGCCAACGCGATTGCCCTGGATGCGTCAGGTGATGCATACGTTGCAGGCATAACTGGTTCACCGAATTTTCCCGTCGTAAACGCCTTGCAGACAGCTCTCAACAAATCCCTGCCCTACACCTCTGACGCTTTTGTCTCCGAACTGAGCCCGGGCGGAACGTCTCTGGTGTATTCGACCTATCTTGGTGGTTCAGGTAGTGAGGAGGCCCAGGGCATTGCGGTGGATTCACAGGGCAACACCTACGTGGCAGGCTGGACCAGCTCCACCGACTTCCCCGTTACCAAAGGGGCTCTACAGACTTTATACAAAGGTAGCTCGCCATATGGTTCAACGGGTTTTCTGGCCAAGATCGGCCCAGCGGGAGCTTCGCTGGTGTACTCCACCTATTTTGGTGGATCCGGCGGAGATGTGATTACGGGTCTGGCTATAGATGCTTCGGATGACGCCTACATCGCCGGCTCGACCCGTTCACCCGACCTGCCGACCACCCCTGGCGCGATCCAGCCCTCACCCCTGGGCGGGCCGTTTCGCTGCGGCAACTTTCAGCCTTACGGCCTGGCATCGTTTAGTTGTAGCGACGGATTTGTAGCTGAAGTCAACCCTCAAGGCACGGGGCTTGTATATGGAACCTACCTCGGTGGTAGCCAGGCCGATGCGGTCCTGGGCATCGCTGTTGATGGCACAGGAAGCGCCTATGTGACGGGGGTAACATCCTCTTATGATTTTCCCACGACCCCGGGCGCGTACCAGCCCTGGTTTTCCGGTTATCCTGTCACGACTTTCGTCACCAAGATCGAACCAAACGGAACCGGCTTGGCGTACTCGACATACTTTGGTCCAAATTATCCTGGTGCATTAGGTGATGAGGGCACGGTCGAGGCCGGCGCGATTGCCCTGGACAGCCAAGGGGCTGCCTACCTTGTCGGGGGTGCAGGTCCAAATTTGCCTACGGTCAATCCATTCGAGACCACGCCGGGTTATATTAGTTCGGCATTTGTAGCAAAGCTCCAGCCTAGTGGATGCGGCCTGAGCTACTCGACTTACTTGGGGGGCTCCTATTCCTCCACGGCAAACGCCGTTGCTGTGGACGCTTCGGGCGATGCTTTTGTGACGGGCAATACGGTTGACATGGATTTTCCAACCCTCAACCCGTTCCAGGCCAGCTACACCCAGGTCCCCAGCGGCGCCTCCCTTCGCGACGAGGCCTTTATCGCCGAACTCGCTCCGACCGGTTCATCCCTCATCTACTCATCGTATCTCGGCGGTTCGACGACCAATCTCCTGCCCGGTTATGGTGGAGGCGACTTCGGCAATGCAATCGCCGTGGATTCAGCAGGGAATGCATATGTCGCGGGCCGGACGGATTCGACGGACTTTCCTATCGTGAACGCTCTTGAGTCGGCGAACGGCGGATCGAGCGACGCCTTTGTGACCAAGGTGGCTCCGACCGTTGTTTCCAGCATAACTCTCAGTCCGACCTCCTTGACATTTCCGGATACCGCCCTCGGAACGGATAGCGCTCCTCTGCCCGTTACGGTGACGAACACGACCTCCAGTCCGGTAAGCATCAGCAGTATAACAATGATCGACCACAACCTCTTTGCCGTCTCGAGCAACTCTTGCACAACGGCTTTGCAGCCTGGGGCAAGTTGCACCTTCGAGGTGATTTTCACTCCGCCGGGCGGTATTTCTCTTACAACCGAGGAGAGCGTGGCCATGGTCAACGACAACGCATTCGCCGGGCCCCATCACGTGCTGCTTTTCGGCACGGGCATTATTCCGACAGGCATTAAAGTGCTTTCCAACCAGACCGGTTCGGAGAATTTCCAGAGCGTTCCCGTTGGCTCCAGCGCTTCACAGCCGGTGACCGTGGAAAACACGGGCTCACAATCGCTGACCATTAGCAGCATTTCCACAACCGGAGATTACTCGGAAACGAATAACTGCACCTCCGCTCTGGGTTATAACAGCTCTTGCACGGTCAACATCACATTTTCTCCCGGGAGTTCCGGGACCGATGATGGAACTCTGACCGTCACGGGTAGTGCGTCGAACAGCCCTGTTACGCTCACACTCACAGGCACGGGAGAGGATTTCTCGATTGAGACAACTTTGGGAACACCTTCGTCGGCTTCGGTCTCGCCGGGACAAAAAGCGACTTACAGCGTCAGCATTGTTTCGACTTCGGGGTTTAATCAGGACGTGTCTCTCACTTGCACAGGGGCGCCGGCCCATTCGTCTTGTTCAATCAGTCCGGCCTCAGTGACAGTGCCTGCAACGGTGAATGTTACGGTCGCGACCACCGCCGGCGCGTCCATACCCGAATTGAATAAGACCGACCCGCCTGGATTTGATTTGTCCGGCCAATCGCTGAAACGGTGGTTGCTAATCCTGGTACTCGTCGGTGGACTTATCGGCTGGTGCATCTTGCGGGGGCGCGGTCATGGCCGGGCTTGGATGCGAATTGTAATGATCATGGGAATCTTGCTCCTGGCCTCCTGTGGCGGCGGAGGGGGAGGCGGAGGTAGTTCCGGAGTTCCGGGAACGCCGGCGGGGACTTACACATTAACCGTCACCGCGACCTCCGGCAACTTAGCCCATACGACAACACTCACTCTGACCGTCCAATAAACACCCCGCCACGAGTTCACGCCCGGTGGGCGATCAAAAGCGGCGAATGAGAGCCGATGTCCGTGGTTTCAGCTCTCGCAAAACCCGCTTCCGTGAGCCACAACAATCCTGCGTTGAGAAGGCTGCGCCGCCTGCGCGATGTGCATCCGCGATAAATTTGAATGAAGCCTGCGGCGAGCAACGCGGCTGAAAACACCAGCAACCGCGGCCGCAGCCCGGTGAAGACGGCGCTCGCGCTCGCTGCGCCGAGCGCCGCAAATCAGCTCTTTGAAGCGGCGATCAGCTTCAAGAGCTTCGCCCGGTCGAAACCCACGACGGCCTGGTCATCAATCAAAGTCACAGGCGTGGTCATCAGGCCCCGCTCTTGAAGTTCGTTGAGGGCCGCGGCCTCGCGGCTCACGTCCCTCTCGCGAAATTTGATGCCCTGCTCCGAAAGAAACTCCTTCGTCCAATCGCAGAACATTCACCCGGGCTGCGTGAAAATCACGATATTCTTGGCCATTCAATTCGCCTTCGATTTCCCGCGGGGGCCGCCCGATTCGCGCAGCCCCAGCTTTGCGAGCACGGGGCATCTTTCGGCGCTTCCAGGGCGATGATGCCTCAACCGGAGGTTGCACTCCGCGCGCGCGTGAGCCAGTTCCTTCTCGATCACCGTGAGTTCCTGAAGCTTCGAGCGAACGGCGGCGATTTTTTTTCCGATGACTGCTCGCACGTGCGTGCACGTCTCCGTGCCGGGATCGCGCAGCACCAGCAGATCCCTGATCTCGTCGAGCGAGAACCCAAGTTGCTGCGCCCGGCGAATGAATTGAAGATGCTCGACCGCTTGAGGCGCGAAAACCCGGTAGCCCGCCCCCGTCCGCCCTGCTTCCGGCAATAGCCCCTCGGCTTCGTAAAACCGGATTGTGTGGATGCTCAAACCCGTCTGGCGTGCAACTTCGCCGATAAACGCCCCATTGTGGTTCATCGCTCCGCCCTCTCTCTACAATCAACCGTAAACCATCGGGTTGGGTCTAGAGTCAAGAGGAATTTCGCCCTCGGCGCCCGCGAGCGCCTCGCGTCTCATTTCGAGTTTGGGAAACACGTTTGTCCCGGCCCCATCCTCACCGGATGAGGACGATCACGCACAGTCGCTCGGCGCCCAGGCGATTCGGACGTGGCAAGGGAGGCCCGCCCTCTTTCAGAGCCGGAGGCCGTGCGCCTGATGCTGCAGAATGTCTCACGACGGCGTTACGCAGAGGCTGTCGCTCGGCTGCCCGCCTGTGAAATGAGCGGATAGATCAAGCCGGCGAGGATTCCTCCAACGATGGGCGCGACCCAGAAGAGCCAAAGCTGATGGACGGCCCAGCCTCCAACAAAGAGCGCCGGTCCAGTGCTTCGTGCAGGATTGACGCTAGTATTCGTCACCGGGATGCTGACGAGATGAATCAGCGTGAGTCCCAGGCCGATGGCCAACCCGCCGAATCCCGTTGCCGCCAGCTTGTCGGTCGAGCCCAGAAT
Organism: Acidobacteriota bacterium; assembly: GCA_021828285.1. Lineage (GTDB taxonomy): Bacteria > Acidobacteriota > Terriglobia > UBA7540 > UBA7540 > JAKASG01. The sequence continues at coordinate 40,753 of JAKASG010000013.1, forward strand.
GATCGTGACGAACAGGAACGTCATCACAATTTCGCAAACGAGGCAGGCCGGAAGCGAATAATGGCCCGGCGAATGCGCTCCATAACCATTCGAAGCGAAACCGCCGCCGAGGCTGAAAGTCGAGACTCCCGATGCGATGACGTAGAGGACCGCGCTCGCGATGACGGCGCCGACCACCTGAGCGATGATGTAGGGGACAACCTCACTCCAGGGAAAGCGCCTGCCCGTCGCCAAGCCGACGGTAACCGCAGGGTTGATATGAGCGCCGGAAATGTGCCCGATGGCGTAGCACATCGTAAGCTGCGCCAGGCCGAAGGCAAAAGCGACTCCAACGAATCGGATGCCGAACGCAGGAAACGCAGCCGAAATGACCGCAGCTCCGCATCCTCCCAAGACAAGCACGAACGTGCCCAGGCATTCTGCTCCCAAACGCTTTGAGAGTGGCATTGAAGAATCTCCTTTTACGGGGTTTCGACGGTCGCGCCCCGATGCCGCGCAGTATACTCTTGTGTTAACTCCCGGTCAAACGGTTTGCGGAGGGGAAATTCGCGCCGTGGAACGCCGGTCCGAACGGCATGAGTGGTCTTATTTCAGAATGCGGGAGCCGCCGGCTCACGCCCGGTGGGCGATCAGAAGCGGCGAATGAGAGCCGATGTCCGCGGTTTCAACTCTGGCAAAACCCGCTTCCGTGAGCCATGCCTTGTACTCGGCGAGCGTAAACGTATCGCCCTCTTCAGTATTGAGCAGCATATTGATAGCGAAAATGAGCGCAAAAGGAGGGCCGGTGCGCTCGTCATTCGGAATCATATCGGCGATGGCGAGCCTGCCGCCGGGGCGCAGCGCGCGATGAATACGCCGGAACAGGGCGCGCGAGGAACGCTCGCCTTCGCTGTGCGCGATGTTCCCGAGCACGGCGACGTCGTACCGATTTTCGCCGAGATCCGCCTCGCGCAAGTCGCCCGGAAGATATTCGAACCGGCCGGCAACTTTGTGCCGCCCGGCGTATTCGCGTGTGATCTCGAGCACCTTTGGGAAATCGAGCGCCGTGACGCGCGCTTCTTCGTCGGCCTCTGCAATCGAGATGCCCCAGACGCCCGAGCCGCAGCCGATGTCCAGCACGCGCAATCCCCGGCGCGTCGTTCCCGCGCCGAGCGCCTCGGTCGCGCGCTGCGCGAGAGGGCGGTTCGTGACGTGCAAGCTTCGCACGAGGATCTTGAAGAAATCTTCCGCGTCCTTTTGCTCCGTCACGTTGCGAAAGGGTTTGCCGCTCTTGACCACCTCGGTCAAATGTGCCCAGGCTTCCCAAAGGCGTTCGCTTTCGAGCATGGAGCCCATGTAATCGGAGCTTCCGCGCGCCAGATATTGCCGCGCCACGGGTGTGAGCTCATATTGGCCGCCGCCCTTTGTCAGGAGTTCGAGCCCGGCGAGCGCGTCGAGCACCATGCGCGTGCCTCGTTCGTTTGCGCCGGCCGCGCGCGCGATGTCCGCGGCCGTTCGATGGCCCGCAGCGATATGCGAGAAGAGGTCCAATTGCAGCGCGGTCATCAGCACGCGCGTCGGCGCAAACGAGAAAGTCAGTTGTTGCAGTCTTTCGCGAGCGTCCATCGCGCGCGAAGGGGATTGGCCTTCCGCCATAGCGCCTCCAGGGTTTCAGGGTTTTTCGTTCAAGCTTTCACCGACGCGGCCAGAAATTCACGGCAAAGCGCCCACGCTTCAGCCGCCGCCGTTTTGTTGTAGCTCCGCCTCGCATCGCAGAAAAACCCGTGATCCGCGTCTGATATTTCGACGTTAATGAATTTTTTGCCCGAGGCGCGAAGCGCGTCCGCGACGGCGCGGTGGTGTTCGGGAAGAATATGCTGGTCGAGTCCTCCCCAGAACATCAGGAGAGGCGCGTGAAGCTCCGGCGCACGCCCGAGCAACCCCGGTCCCGCCGGGCTGGGAGCAATGCCGCCGCCGTAAAATGAAATCGCGGCGCGGACGGGCGTCGCAGCGTCAGCAAGAAACGCAGCGCGTCCGCCCATGCAGTACCCCACGCACGCGATGCGGGCGGAATCCGTTTCCGCGTCTTTTTCAAGCCATCCGAAAGCCGCGCGGATATCAGCCTCCATGCCCTGCTCGGTCAGGCTCCGCACGTGATTCATTACACCCGGGAAGTCGTCATAGCGCCCTTCGAACCCCGCCTCCGCTGTGCGGTGGAAGAGTTCTGGCGCGATGGCGGTATAGCCTTCGCGTGCGAAGCGGTCGGCGACGCTCCGAATGTGTGGGTTCACCCCAAACGCTTCCTGGAAAACCATCATTCCCGGATGCGGACCCGCGCCCTGCGGCCGTGACACGTAAGCGCGCATTTCGCTGCCGTCGGAAATTTTGAGTGTGACGAGTTCGTGCTGAGATGTCGTTGCCATTTGTGCCGGCCTCCCATTTTAATCGAACTTTCATCTCGCGTCTCGGAAATCGGCTGGAGTCGCCGCGCGTTCTTTATCCCGCGGGTTCGGGCTGATGTTTCGCCTTGCGCATCACCCAGATCAGCGGTGTCACGGCGAGAAACAGCAAGCCCAGCCATCGAAACCCGTCCATGTAGCTGAGCACGCGCGCCTGCTGATTGACGAGCTGGCTTAGCCTGACCACCGCCTGATGGTTCGCCGCGTATGCGTCCGAGCCCCGCCTCGCGAGCGTCCGCGTCATGCTCCCGAGCGCCGCCCTCGCCTTCGGATTCCAGAGGTTGACGTGCGGCGCAAGGACCGAGCGGTAAGTTTGTTCCCGCCGCGCGAGCAGCGTCGTCACCGCCGAAATGCCGATTGCTCCGCCGATATTCCGCACCAGCCCTGTGATGCTCGTCGCATAACCCATGTCAGGCTTCGAGATCGGATCCACGGTAATCGTCGTCAACGGCACGAACGTAAAGGAAAGGCCGAGGCCAATCACGATTTGCGGCATCACAAAATTCCACGGTCCCGCCTGCAGATTCATCAGCGAGAGCCACATCGTTCCGAGCGCCGCGCCCACGGCTCCGAGCGTCAGCATGCGCCGCATGTCCCACAGCCGGCTGATGAGAATGCCGGCCACCGGCATGAGCGCCATGGTGACGACCGCGCGCGGCGTGATCCAAAGCCCAGCCGTAATGGCCGGGAATCCGAGCAGCTCCTGCATAAAGAGCGGCAGCAGCACATTGCTCCCGAAGAGCACGATTGCCAGAACCGCGTAGAGCGCCACGCCCGCGGCGAACGTGCGGTACCGGAACAGGCGGAAGCGCACGATGGGATCGGGGCTCCGCAATTCCCAGATCACGAAGGCCGCGAGCAGCGCCCCCGCAATGACGGCGAGCGTCACGATGAAATGCGAGCTGAACCAATCGTCTTCCTGCCCCTTGTCGAGCATCACTTGCAGCGCGCCGATGCCGATCGCGAGCATTCCGAGACCCCAGTAATCAATCCGGTTCGACGTTCGGCGAATGTACGGCGGGTCGGTGATAAAGAGCGACACCAGAATGAGGGCCAGCGCGCTGATCGGCACGTTGATGAAAAAAATCAGCCGCCAGGAATATTCCGTCGTCAGCCACCCGCCGAGCACCGGCGCCACGATCGGCGCGACGACAATTCCCACGCCCCAGAACGCCATCGCTTTGCCGCGTTCCCGCGGCGGAAATGATTCGAGCAGGATCGCCCGCGAAACCGGCTGCAGCGATCCTCCGCCCGCGCCCTGCAGCACGCGGAAGACGATCAGCCACGGCAATGAGGGCGCAAACCCGCACAGCACACTCGCCACCGTGAAGCTTCCGACGGCCATCAGCAGCAGCCTCTTACGCCCCAGATAATTTGCCAGCCACCCTGCCGTCGGCAACACCACGGCATTCGCCACCAGATAGGAGGTCAGCACCCACGTGGATTCATTGACGGAGGCGGAAAGGTTTCCGGCGATGTAGGGCAGGCTGACGTTCACCGCCGAAGTGTCCACCAGCTCCATGATGGCGCTTGCCAGGACGGCAGTCGCCACCAGCCATCGGCTCACCGGCACGCCGCTTGGTTCGGCGCCCGCACTGGCGGCCCGCAGGATGCCTCCTTCGCCGGTGAGTCCGTTATCCATTTGCTTTGATTTCTACGCCCGCGCGGTTTCTCCCGGCGCCGATTTCGCCGTCGCATCCGCCCCTCAGTGTATCGAGACGCCGTGGCTCGCCTTCGGCTTGCGCATCAGGAAAATGAACGGCAGCATCAGGAAAAACAGCGCCGCCAGGACCCGGAAAACGTCGTTGTAGGCAAGCATTCCGGCCTGCTGCTGGACCATGCCGAAGAGCAGCGCATCCGCGCGGTGCGGGGCGGGGAATGGGTCGCTCCCGCGTGCGGCGAGCGTCCTCCGAATCTGGCCGAGCGCCAGTTGAGTTCCCGGCTTATACACGCTGACGTTCCGGCCCAGCACGTTCGTATAGACTTGCGCCGCCCGAATCTGCATGGTCGTCACCGCGGCAATCCCAATGCTTCCGCCCACGTTCCGCACGAGGTTGAACAAGCTCGTCGCGTTGCCCATCCCCTCATTCGGAATCGGATCCATCGTGATGGTGGTGAGCGGAACGAAGAGAAATCCGAGCGCAAAGCCCATGGCCAGCAACGGAAGGCCGTAATTCCATCCTGATGCGCTCAGGCTCAGGTTCGAGACCATGTAAAGCACGACGCCGCAGGTCACCATGCCGATCGCGAGCAATTTTCTTCCGTCGAACTTGGTCATGATTGCGCCGACGAACGGCATCGCGAAAAACGACCCGAGTCCTCGCGGCATCATCACGATGCCCGCCTGGAGCGCCGTGTATCCGAATAGCAATTGCAGCACCAGCGGCACCAGAACCGTGCTACCATAAAGCCCCACGCCGAGAATCGCCATCAGGAATGCGCCCGTGGCGTAGGTCGTGTTCTTGAAGACGCGCAAATCCACCACCGGATGCGCCACCACCAATTCGTAGATGATGAAACCGATGATCGCGAGGGTCGAGATCACCGCCATCGCCACGATCAGGTGCGACCCGAACCAGTCGTTTTCCTGCCCTTTATCGAGCAGCACTTGAAGCGTTCCAATTCCGACCGCCAGCATTCCGATGCCCCAGTAGTCAATGCTTTCCGACGTGCGTCGAATGTACGGCGGATCGAAAATAAACAGTGTCGTCATCACCAGCGCCAAAACGCCAATGGGCACGTTGATGTAAAACACCCACCTCCACGTGTATTGGTCGGTCAGCCATCCGCCGAGCACCGGCCCGAGCATGGGCGCCACCACGATGCCCAATCCCCAGAACCCCATCGCTTTTCCGCGGTCTTCCGGCTTGAAGGATTCGAGCAGAATCGCCTGCGAAAGCGGCTGCAACCCTCCTCCAAAGGCGCCCTGCAGAATGCGCATCAGGATCAGGAAGGGCAGAGTGGGCGCGAGCCCGCATAGGAACGACGCCGCCGTAAATCCGCTCACGGAAGTCAGCAGCAGCCGCTTGCGTCCGAAATGATTTGCCAGCCACCCCGTCAGCGGCAGGATGATGGCGTTCGAAACGAGATAAGAGGTCAGCGTCCACGTCGCTTCATCCGCCGTCGCTGAAAGGCTTCCCGCGATGTGTGGCAGCGACACATTCACCACCGTCGTGTCGAGCACTTCCATAAAAGTGCTCATCATCACCGCAATCGCGATGATCCACGGATTGATCGCTGGCCGTAAGGTGTCGTTCTCGCCGCTCATTCGTCCTTCGTCATCCGGCGCCGATAACTCACAACCCGGAACTCCGAATTGAAAACTCCGCTCCCTTCGCTCCGGGCCGCAAATCGCGAGCCTTGTTCCGTCATTTCGTAATGACGGTCGGCTCGACGGACATGCCCGCTCTCAGCAGGTGGTTCGGGTCCTGTCCCTTGTCGAAGTAAATTTTCACTGGGATGCGTTGCACGACTTTCACGTAATTGCCCGTGGCATTTTCCGGGGGCAGCAGGCTGAAGATGGATCCCGTCCCGGCCGCGATGCTCTGGACATACCCGTCGTAATCGCGTCCGAAGGCATCCACGTGGATGGTCGCTTTCTGGCCGGGCCGCATGTTGTGGAGTTGAGTTTCCTTGTAGTCGGCCACCACCCAAACGTCGTTGAGGGGAACGATGGCCATGAGCGGCTGCCCCTGGGCGATGACCTGTCCAATTTCGACCGACTTTTCGCTCACCACGCCGGTCGCCGGCGCGCGCACGGTCGTGTAACTGAGATTGAGTTTCGCCTGGTCGAGCGCGGCCTTCGCCTGCTGCGCTTCGGCGAGCGCCGCCGCCGCTTGCGCCCGCATCGCAGCGACTTGCTCGGGAGCCGTCCGCGCGGCCCGCAAGTTCGCTTCCGCTTGCGCGTAGCCCGCCTGTGCGTCAATCACTTTGCTCCGCGCCACACTCACCGCCTCCCGCGCCGCCGCGACTTGAGCTTCCGCCGACTTCACCGCCGCCGCGTTCGCATCCGCACGCGCCACCGCCGCGTCGAACTGTTGCCTTGAGATTTCATCTTTCCCGATGAGCTGCTTGTAGCGCTCGAGATTCTGCGACGATTCGAGCGCGTCCGCCCGCTCCTGCGCGAGCCTCGCTTTGGCCGCGGCAAGCTGCGCCTCCGACGCCGCCACGCCTCTCTCCGCCGCCGTCAGGTTCGCCTTCGCCTGCTCGATCCCGGCTTGTGAAACGCTTAGGTGGCTGCCCGTCGTCGTTGATGTAATCGGCACGCCCACTTGTGCTTGCTGCGCTTTCGCTTGCGTCGCGGCGTAGTTTGCCTCCGCGCGTTCGACGGCCACTTGGTAATCCGTCGGATCGATTTCGACGAGTACATCGCCGGCTTTCACCCGCTCGTTGTCTTCAACGAGCACCGTGATCACCGTTCCGCCCACCCGCGCGCTGATGGGGTCAATGTGCGCTTCGATCTCCGCGTCGTCCGTCGTCACGTGCGTCGAGTAATATTCCCAGAGCCCGAAAATCGCGATGGCGAGAATGATGGCCCCGGCGATCACCGCCCATCGAGCGTTCGGATGCCGCTCGAAATAGCCGGCAGCGTCCGGAGCTTGTGTCTTTTCCGCGCTGGTCTCAACCGTGCTGTCCATTGCTTTTGTCCCCTTCACAATTCGCAGTTCGTAACTCTTAACGCGTCACTCGTCGCCGAGAACTCACAAAGACGTCAATTGCCATGGACCGTCTCATTTCGACATGCCGAGCAGAAATTGCTCGACCGTCCGTTCCGCCCCGCCCACCGCCCGCGCGAGCGAGGCCTTTGCCACGTTGTTCGAGTAAAGGCTCGAAATATAGTTCTCGTCGGCCGTCGCGAGCGCCTCTTGCGATTGCACCACTTCGAGACTGTTGACCACGCCCGCGGCGAACCGGTCGCGCGCCTGCTGGAGCTGCTCCTTCGCGAGCGTGAGGGCGCTCGTCGCCACCTGCACCTGCTGCGAGGTTGATTCCATGTCGAGAAACGCGGTCCGCACTTCGTAATCAATCTGGTTGCGCAGGTTGGCCAGTTGCGCCTGCCGGTCGCGCTCGAGCGATTCCGCCTCGAGCTCCTGGCCCTTGATCCTTCCGCCTTGGAAAAGAGGAACGCTCAGCGTGCCCGCCACGCTGAATGTTCCGTGAGAAACTCCGGGTGCGATACCTATATCGCCGTAGTTGCCGTTGAAGCTCAGCGTCGGAAGCCGCCTCGCGCGCGCCGCCCGCACCCCGGCTTTGGCGGCTGCGAGCTGGGCCTCGGCGCTTTTGTAATCTGCGCGCATTTGATAAGCACGAGCCAGCGCCGATTGAAGCGTAATGGGCGGAAGGTTTTCATATCGAATGGGATTTGTAAGCTCGATTTTCTGCCCCGCCGCGATTCCAATCGCCCGCTCGAGCGTCAGCTTGTCTTCCTCATATTCGTTCCGGTCGTAAATCAGCCGCTGCTGTTGACCTTCGAGCTCCACGTGCGCCCGCAGCACGTCAATGCCCGCGGCCAGCCCCGCTTTGTGCCGGTCAACCGCAAGCTGATAGAGCGCCTGCGCTGTTTGGACTTCCGCGTGCGCTGCTTTCACTCGGCTCGCTCCTGTGTCCGCTTCAAGGTAAAGATCTACGGCGACAAGAACCACCAGATCCCGCGCGTCGCGATAGGAGTATCGCGCCGCTTTCAAATTCTCCGCGCTCGACCGCGCGTTATAAAAATCCTGCAAGTTGAAGACTTGCTGGGAAACGTGGCCCCGCACATCGAATACGCTGAACGGTCCGACAATCTTCGGGACTCCGGGAAAACCGGGAAAGCCGAAGGCCTGGAGGTTGATCTGCTGGACGGTCTCAGACGTTCCAGCCGTCACGTGAGGAAGCAGTTCGCTGAGCGCAACCCAGCGCGCCCCGCGCGCCGCCGTGCTTGCGTGGCTGCTGAGCAGCAACGCGAGGTTATATTGAAGCGCCCGATGAACGGTGTCGGCTAGCGACAGCGGCATCACCCCGGGCGTGAGAGGCCCGGAAGTCACTCCGCCGAAAAGCGGGTTCTGCAGGTTGTTCACTGCGGTTTCGCCTTGGGCCACGCTTGCAGAAGCCGGCGCCGCAGCTTGCGTGTCCGTCTCGGGCGCTCCGTATTGTTGCGCTTTTCCAGCTCCGGCAAGAAAGAGGATCGTCACGGCTGCTGCCCAAGCGCGTTTCATCCCGCTGACGGCGCGCTGGCGATTAGCCCCGCGTGCCCCGCCGCATGGATTAGACCTAGTCAAGCCTTCACAAGTCCGCTGACTCCCGAGTTTCATCGGTTTGCGATTCCTTTCCACACGAGGTCGAAAACAAATTCCGTGTCTTCTTCCACACTGGCCTTCGACCACCCCATCAGCCGCCGGACCACCATGCCGCGCGTCAGCTCGAAAATTCCGAAGGCGGCGGCATCCGGATCAATGGGGCGAATTTGATTGGATTTCACTGCTTCTTCGAGCACCGGCTCCAGCAGCACGGCGCTTTCGCGGTAAAGCTTGCTGAATTCCTCATGCAGATGAGCCGGATGCATCAGCGCATTTCCCATTTCTGAAAGATAGATCTTCACAAAGTCTCGGTTCTGCTCGAAATGCGCCACCCGTAACGCTATGAATGCACGAATTTTATCCTCAACCGTCCCGCGCTCTGCCAGCCGCTGTTTCGTTTCTTCATGGAGCGCTAGAACGCCGGACTTCAGCGCCGCCCAGAAAATCGCCCGCTTCGAAGGGTAGTAAAGATAAATCGTGCCCTTCGCCACGCCTGCCCGCGCTGCAATGTCTTCCACCGTCGCCGCGTCAAATCCTTGCTCAGCAAATACTTGCCGCGCGGCTTCCAGGATCTCTGCCGTCCGGAATTCCGTCACCACATCCTTTTTCGTTTTCCCCAGGACTTGCATCCTCAAGTCTCCAGTGGCCCGCTAGACTGACCATTCAGTCATTACATAAGACGAATGATACAATACCATTGACAATCGGTCATGTCAATAAGATGCATTTTCGATGTGAAAGTTACAAATTGGCTGGTTTCCGGCCTCTGCTGCGGCCCGCGAGCTTCTCAATTCACACGGTTATTCCCACCTAATCTCGTTTTTCTGCATCAAGCCTTTTCCCTCATTTTCTCAAGAATAACCTTCGCATTCGAATGTTCCGCATCGCGCGCCGCAAAAACCAGCGTGACTCTTTCCTTGCGGGCTCGCGCGGCCAATTCACTGACCAGCGCGGCTCGCGGCGGCTGCGCGAGCTCGGAGCGATAGCGCGTGCGAAACTCTTCCCATCGCTCGGGCCTATGCCCGTACCAATTCCGCAGTTGTGGGGAAGGCGCCATTTCTTTGACCCACGTGTCAATCTTCAATTTTTCTTTGCTCAGACCTCTCGGCCAAAGGCCGTCCACCAGGATCCGCACGCCATCCTGTTTGCCCGGCGGCTCGTACGCTCTCTTCAGCGTCACAGACATGCTGGCTCACCCCTTTGCGCAGGCCGGCCATAACGATCGCATGGCCGCTCTACTGTAGATGTATCAGGCGGGCAAAAGTCACCTTGTCTGCAGGCAGCATTGCGGCTGGCCACTAGGGCTTCGTTAGGTTCAGAGGCAAGCCCGAAGTGATGTGCGCGCGGTCACTGCATCGTGCGAATCCGCCCATGAACATACTAAGAGTGGCAGGTTTCCAATGTCCGCGGACAAGAGCGTGAAAACGAACGAGCACTGGATGGAGCGCGTCGACTCCTGCATAGCGGGAATTACGGGGACCGGCATTGCGCTTTATCTGGTTTTTCGGTTTGCCGGCCATTTCGCACGGACCATCGCTCTGATTCCGCTTTGGGTTGCGTTGGTACTCGGGGGAATTCCGCTGGTGCTGCGCCTTGCGCGGAGAGCGTTTGCGCTTGAATTCAGCTCCGACCTGCTGGCGGGCATTTCCATCGTGAGCGCAGTGCTGCTCGGCGAATATCTGGTCGCGGCGATCGTCGTGTTAATGCTTTCCGGCGGCTCGACGCTTGAGCACTTCGCGACGCGGCGAGCTTCCTCCGTGCTCAACGCCTTGGCGAGGCGCGTTCCACAGACGGCGCACCGCAAGGGAGCAGGCGGCATTGAGGACGTCACACTGGACGAAGTTCATGTGGGCGACGTGCTGGTGATTTATCCCCATGAAATTTGCCCGGTAGACGGGACGGTCACGGAAGGTCACGGCGTGATGGATGAGTCTTATCTTACCGGAGAGCCTTTCGAGATGTCGAAAGCCCCGGGGTCAGGCGTGATCTCCGGCGCAATCAACCAAGCGTCCGCGCTGACTATTGTGGCAGAGAAGCCGGCGCGCGATTCGCGGTACGCGCGGATCATGCGTGTGATGGAAGAATCCGAGCAGCGGCGGCCCCGGTTGCGGCGTCTCGCCGACCGGCTTGGAGCATGGTATACACCGGCGGCCGTTGCTGTGGCAGCACTCGGGTGGGGAATGAGCGGAGACCCGCGGAGATTTCTCGCCGTCGTTGTCATTGCCACGCCGTGCCCTTTGCTCATAGCCATTCCGGTGGCGATCGTCGGAGCGATTTCACTTTCCGCTCGCCGCAGCATCCTTATTAAGAATCCGGCAGTCCTCGAGCAGGCCGCCACCTGCCGCACGATGATCTTCGATAAAACCGGAACGCTTACGCACGGGAAGCCGGTGCTTACGGATACTTTCCCTGCGAAGGGATTTTCTGCAGAGGAGCTCCTTCGCGCCGCGGCAAGCGTCGAGAAGTATTCGAAGCATCCGCTGGCGAGCGCGGTGCTCGAAGCGGCCAGGCAGCGGGGCATCGAGCCTGAGGAAGCCGCTTCAATCAGCGAAAAACCCGGCGAAGGAATGCGAGGAGAGGTTCGGGGCAGGGAAATCCGTTTGACGGGACGCAGCCGGGCGCAGGAGTGCGGCTTAGAGCTGCCTGAAGCGAAGTCCGGCCTTGAGTGTGTGATTTTTCTTGGAGGGCGGTACGCGGGTCTGTTTCGTTTTCACGATGCGCCGCGGCCGGAAAGCAGAAAATTTCTCGGGCACCTCCCAGGACGGCACGGCGTCCGCAAGCTATTACTCCTTTCCGGCGATCGCGAGTCGGAAGTGCGCTATTTCGCGAAGGAGGTGGGCATCACGGATGTTCACTTCAGCGCAACGCCCGAGCAAAAGCTCGCAATCGTCGAAGAGGAAGTGCGCCGCGCTCGAACGCTTTTCGTCGGCGATGGGATCAATGACGCTCCGGCGCTTCAGGCGGCGACGGTCGGCGTGGCGTTCGGGCCGAACAGCGATATCACGTCCGAGGCTGCGGACGCCGTCATCCTGGCGGCATCGCTCGACAAAGTTGACGAATTTCTCCACATCGGCCGGCGGCTGCGCACGATTGCTCTCGAGAGCGCTGCCGGCGGAATGGCGCTGAGCATCGTGGGAATGGGATTTGCCGTGGCAGGGCGTTTGCCGCCAATCGCAGGAGCCATCGCCCAGGAAATTATTGATGTGATCGTGGTGCTCAACTCTCTGCGGATGATCCTGCCGGTTGATGCGCTCACCGATTATTGATCCGTGCTCATGTTTCGTCCGCCAGGCAGAGCGCCGGGCAAGGTGACCGGTGTCACATTCAGGGAAGAAGGAAGCCGATTAGTATCGGATGCGAGAGGGGAGGATGCTAAGCAAGGGAAGCGGCAGCGGGGAAGCGGGACGAACGCGCGGCACGGCTCCAGAGGAGGAAAGGTCATGAAGAAAATTGCAGGAAGAATAGGCGCGGTGATTTTCTCGGCGGTTCTTACTGGTGCATGCCTCCTCATTTCGCCGGCGAATGCGCAGGCCAATCACGCGAAGTCCAATTACGACACGAAGTGCGCGGTTTGCCACGCGAAGGACGGCAGCGGAAAGACGCCGATGGGCAAAAAGATGGGACTTCGCGATCTTCGCTCGAAAGCGGTTCAGAAAATACCGGACAAAGAAATTTACGACATCATCGCAAAAGGCAAAGGCGCGATGCCCGGCTACGCAGATCAGCTTAGCAAAGAGGAGATGGAAGGCCTCGTGAAATTTATTCGAGAGCTGCCCAAAGGAAAGTGATGCGTGCCACGGCGACCGATCGGTGAAGGGGCGGCGGCCGTAACAACGCGGTTCCGGGCTTTGCGGAGCAGCTTTTCGATTTACTCGGCGTTGCGCCAACATGCGTCCGACGCGCCCAAAACGAGGCATCTTTAACACCGCTCAGCCCGGTCCCGGATTGGGCCAATCCTTCTGTTTGAGCTCCAGCCTCGGAAGCAATCGAACATTAAAAAAAACGCTTTGATAGCCGGGAGTGCGCAGGGGTCTTGGTATCAAGGGGGTTCCAAACGCTCATGCTGACCCCGGCGCACACACCAGCAGGAACTGCTGCAATCGCGGGCAGCCGCGCGCAGCCGCGTGCAGCCCGATGTGATGGCTATCACAAACCGGGGTGAGCGGAGTCACTTAATTCCCACGCCCGGTATGAGAACGTATGAGTTGTTCGAAGCGACGGCAAATGTTCGACAGATCTGCGGAGCGGGAGGACAGCAAAGCGACGATGCTCGGATAACGGAGGTGCTGCGTGGTCACGAGTGAACAGCAAGTTCGGTACGGATGGAAAGCGGTCGCGCTGGCCTTTGCGCTGGCTGCGATGGCAGCAAGCGTGAAAGCGCAACGCCGTCCGGCAGCCACCGAGCCGCCCTCGGTGATTTGGAAGAACGTCCTAACCGGGAAGCCGAGTGACTACGTCAAAAGCGTTCGCACCTGCGAGCACTGTCACCGGGCCGAAGTGCTCGAGTTCGAGAAGACCCCGCACTCACAGATCAAGCTTCCGGCTGGAAACCCTGTAGCGAGCTGCGCCATCTGCCACGGACCGGAGGCCGCCCACGTCGTGGCGGAAGAGGCGGCAGCGGGCGACGTTGCTAAAATGGAGGCCGGAGCCAAGCTGATTTTCTCCTTCCACGGCAACCCCAAAGAAAACGCGGAGCGGTGCCTCGCCTGCCATTCGACCAGCATCCATCAGCAGGACTTCAGCGAGTCGGCGCATTTTCTCCATGGCGTTTCCTGCAATGAGTGCCACTCGATGCACCTGGTCAGGGCCATCGAGCATCCGAACGCTCCCACGCCCACCATGGCGGAGGCGGCGTTCTATGAGGTTCCAAAGCTGCCGATCGAGCAGCGCTGGCTGCATGAGAGCCTGCTGAAGAAATCGCAGCCGGCTCTTTGTTACCAGTGCCACGGCGACGTTCGCGCGCAGTTCGCCATGCCATTCCATCACCGGGTGCCGGAAGGGCTGATGAATTGCACGTCCTGCCATACGCCGCACGGCGCCATTACGACCGAGCACCAGTTGAACCAGCCGGGCTTTCAAACCTGCATCAAGTGCCATATTGAGGTGGCCGGACCTTTCGTCTATGAGCACGCAGCGGTAAAAATCGAGGGCTGCGTCGCCTGCCACAATCCGCACGGAAGCCCGAACCATTTCATGCT
>JAKASG010000093.1 GCA_021828285.1 Acidobacteriota bacterium
TCCAGCTCTCCAAAGTTGCTCGCTGTCCCGGGGTCACACGGAGTGCAGCAGGTGGATTCCACATGCTGCCGAGAATAGCACTTACGGCTTACATTGTAAAGCTAATTGAGAGACGCTACACTAGCATAAGAGCTCCGCGGGGCCACCGTGCCCGACCTTTTAGAGCCTTTTTGATTGTTGGTTTTTCGTCGGTCTTCTGGGTCAACAGGAATTAAGGAGGAGTCATGACTGTGAACTGCTTGCTCAGGCGGGTGAGGCATACTCTAAACATTTCGACGATTCTGGTTTTAGCCGCCTTCGTAGGGACGGCGTTTTGGGGCGGCGTACGATCCGCCCGGGCGCAAACCGTGAATGCGTCGTTTATCGGGACGGTGACCGACCCCTCGGGCGCACCTATCCCCAACGCAAAAGTCACCGCTACCGACACGCTTCGGGGCGTCATCACTTCCACGGTGACCAACAGCGTCGGTCTCTATAACATCCCCGGCCTCGTACCCAGCACTTACAGCCTGGCCGTATCGGCCAAGGGCTTCGCGCAAGCGGTGCGCACGGGAATCGTCCTTGAGGTGGACCAGACTGCGCGCGTTGATGTCGAGCTGAAAGTCGGCGAAGTGACGCAGACGGTCGAAGTCAAGGGAATGCAGCCCTTGCTGAAGAAAGACACGACCATGCTGAACACCGTGATCACGGGCAAGATTAATACGGACTTGCCGCTCGCCACTCGCAATTACGTCGAGCTGACCCTCCTGGCGCCCGGCACGACCAATCCCAATCCCGGCAGCTTCACTGGCCCGCAAACGACCGCGAATTCCGGACGGCCCTACGTCAACGGCAATCGCGAGCAGTCCGACAACTTCATTCTTGATGGCATGGACAACAATCAGGCATCGGACAACCTCGTCGGCTATACGCCCAGCGTGGACGCGATTCAGGAATTCAACATGATCACCAACAACGCGCCCGCCCAATACGGCAACTTCGAAGGCGCGATCGTCAATGCGACCATCAAGTCCGGAACCAACAGGTTTCACGGCGACGCTTTCGAATTTTTGCGCAACGACGTCCTGAACGCTGCGCAATGGTCAGACAACCTGTCGAGCAGCCCTAAAGCCAAGCTGCGCTGGAACGAGTTCGGCGGAACGTTGGGCGGGCCGATAAAGAAAAACAAGCTCTTCTTCTTCGGCGATTATCAGGGCGAGCGCTGGGACAGCCCTGCGTCGACCTCGCCCGTTTCCGTATTTACGCCCCTCGAGCGGGCCGGCAACTTCTCTCAGATTTGCGGCACGGTTCAGTCCAACGGGGTCTGTAGCGGAATCCAGCTCTATAACCCATTTAGCGTTACTAGTGGAAACCGTGCGATCATTCCTGGTGATAACCTGGCCGCGGCCGGCCTGACGGAAGACGCGGTGGCCAAGAACCTGTTCTCTTCAAGTCTGTATCCGGCGCCGAATATCGCCGGCTTGAACAATGGCCTCCAGAACAACTATTGCTGCAATACCACCCGGAGCGAAGTTGTGGCCGATCAATTTGACGCGAAGATTGACGCCAATCTGACCGAGAAGGACCGGCTGATGGGGCGTTATTCCCAAAGCCGCCAGAACAATCCCGGCTTCAACTCCTTCACCCTCTTTTTCCCGTCCTTCGCCACCGCGCCCACGAAGAACGTTGTCCTCGACTGGACGCGGAGCATTAGCCCAACCTTCGTCAACGATGCCCGCATTGGCTTCAATTGGGTCCGATACAACAACGGCTGGACGGCGGGCAACACGGGCAATTTCGCTCAGACTCTCGGCATCGCGGACGGCAATGCCCGCGGCCCGGGACTCCCTGCCATCACGGGGTGGAGCTATGCCTCGGGAATCGGCAACGCCAACATCGGCACGCAGCAAAACTTTAACGACACGATAATCCAGGCGGAGGACGGCATCATCATCACGCGCGGAAACCACGTCATCCACACCGGCTTCCAGTTGCTCCGCACGCGCATTGACACGTTTTACGCCGGCAACAACGGCTACACGGGCGGCATCGGTTTCTCGGGGAACTTCACGGCTGGCCCGTCGGACGTTGCAACCTCTGGCGGCGGGACAGGGCTTGCGGAAGCGGATTTCTGGCTCGGGCTTCCAAGCTCGGTCGCGCTGGGTGTGGACTCTGGCTCCTGGGGGCAGCGTTCCACCATGTACGCTGGTTACGTGCAGGATGACTGGCGTACCACGAGCCATCTGACGTTGAATCTCGGCCTGCGCTATGAAACTCACACGCCGTGGGTTGAAGTCCATAATCGCCAGGCCAACTTCGGCGAAATTTCCGGCATAGAATACTTCGCCGGAAAGCCTCCTTGCCCGTTCACGAATTGCCGGGCGCTTTACGATAGCTATAACGCCGGCTACGATTTCCAGCCGCGCCTCGGCTTTGCCTGGACACCCGGATTCCTCGGCACTTCAACGGTGATCCGTGGCTCTTACACCGATTCTTCATATCTCGAAGGCACGGGCACGAATTTGCGCCTGCCGCTCAATCCGCCCTTTGCGACGGAGACCCAGGCCAATTACAATGGCGTGGCCTTGCCCGGCTCCACCCTCGATCAAGGGTTCTCAACTCTCACCAACCCGGCGGATCCGTTTGCGGGCGCAGTCCTCCGCCTTTGGGATCCGCACATTCAACCTTCGCTTTCTCAGCAATGGAATTTCACCGTCGAACACCAATTTCCGGGTCAGACTGTGCTCTCGCTTGCGTACGTGGGCCAACATGCAACTCACCTGATGAACCCCATGGACGTTACGCAGCGCCGCCTGGTCGGCGAAGCGGGCTGCACGGCGGCGGACGCGACGATCGTTGCGAACGGCGTGCCCACTTGCCCGAGCCCCTATCTTTCCGGTAACCCGACTCTCGCCAACGACATTAACCGCACCACCGCGACGGAGTCGAATGCCAACATGATTTATCACGGCCTCCAGGCCACTTTGGCGAAGCGTTTCAGCAATGGCCTCCAATACCAGGTGGCTTACACTTATTCGAAGTGCATGACCAACTCGATTGGGTATTACGGCTCATGGGGCGGCCAGGTCACTCCGACGGACGCCTACTGGCAGAACGTCTATAACGCGAAAGCCGAGTGGGCGCCTTGCGAGAGCGACGTAACTCAAATGCTCACGAGCTACGCCGTCTATGAATTGCCGTTCGGCCACGGGAAGAAGTACGGAAGCTCCTGGGCGGGAGCGGAGAACGCCGTTCTGGGCGGCTGGCAAGTCAGCCCGATTCTGCAGCTGCGCGGCGGCTTCCCCAGCGCCGTATACGGGCCCGACAATTCCGGAACGAACGACATCTTCTCGCCTCGTCCGAATTGCATCTCCACCGTTACTTATCCGAAGAGCGCTTACGTGGGCGGCGGAATCCAGTGGTTCGGTCCCAACGCCTTCGCACCACCGGCCAACGGCACGTTTGGAAATTGCAGGGTCGGCGCGGTCCGCGGACCTGGGTTGCACACACTGGACCTCACTGTTCAGAAGAACTTTCCCATCAAGGAATCCATGCACCTCGAATTCCGCGCGGATTTCATTAACTTCACCAACACTCCGATCTTGAATGCTCCCTCGGGGTGGGAGGGTCCAGGGATGGGGGTCATCAGCAGTTCACAGGGATCGCGCAACATTCAGTTCGGTTTGAAGCTCTACTACTGACGAACTGAATCTCCCTTTCTGCATCAACCGCGGCGCCTGAGTATTTCGGCGCCGCGGTTTTTTTTAGGGATCAGCGGAGGATTTTTCCCTGTGTGGAACGAGAGGGGCTAGTGGTTTGCTTGTTGGTCTGCTTGCCTCGCCTTGGCAGCGCGCTTCAAGTCCGCCGCAACTTGCTTACTGGCGAGTTCCTGAAAGATTTTCATTTCTTCGGCCTGCTTCTTTGGTTCGTGCAGCCGGCTATAAACATGAGCCAACAGATAATGAGGCGCCTTCGAGTTAGGATTGGCTTCGGCGGCCTTGATCAAAGCCGCTTGCGCCGCCTTGAGGTTTCCGAGCGCAAGATAGCACTTGGCTAAATCGAAATAGGCGGGCATGAACCCGGGGATGTTTGGGGCGGCGATTTTCAGTAAAGAGACCGCCTCCGCGGGCTTCCCGGCGGACAACAATATGTCTCCCATCTCGTAATTGGCTGCCGGGTTATTCGGGTCTTCCTTGAGGGCCAGGCGCAAATGGGCTTCTGCCTGGCTGAGTTCACGGTCGTTGAAATAAACCCGTCCTAAGGCGGCCTGAATGCCCGGGAAGTCCGGGTTCAGTTTCAATGCCATCTGGTATTCCTTGATCGCCGCGGTGTATTGCTCGTCGGCGTCCAGGGACTCGGCCCGCAAGGCGTGAATCATCGCGGAGTCCGGAGCGAGCGTCGCCACTTGTTCAAAGGCGTTCATGGCCTGTTCCCGATAAACCCGCGCCAGCTCGTACCAGGCTTTAGCGTCGTTGGGCCTCTGTTTCACGATAGCAGTGAGCTGCCGGATCGCTCCCAGGTTGCGCCCGAGCGATTCCAGCACAATGGCGGAATAATAGTGGGCGCGCATGTAATTCGGGTGCGCTTTCAGCTCGGCGGCGAACGCCTTGAGCGCTTTGTCGTCCTGGTTGATCCCGAAGTAGGAAAGACCCAGGTAGAAGTTCACTCCGGGGTATTGCGGCGAGATTCGAAGAGCTTTCTGGAACTGTGCGATGGATTCCGGAAACTTCAGTTCGGTCTGGTAAAGAATGCCAAAGCCCTTGAGAAGCTTCGGATTGTTCGGAAAGGTTTGGAGCGCCTTTTGATAGACTTTTTCAGCTCCTGCATAGTCCTGGTTCTTTTCGAGCACTTTGGCCTCGGCGGTATATTTCTGAACCTCCGCCTCGGTTCTTTGCGGAGGATCCGCAACCGCCGAGCTGGCCGCCAGGACGAGCCAAAGGACCGCGAGGGTGGACGCTGGACGTTTCATGCGATGGATGCGCATTGTTTTTTCGCTATTGAGACTCAGGCTATCACGCGCCTATGTCGCGGTCAAGCAAGCGCGCGGCGGTGTGGCGGCCGGACATCTAAAATTTCTATTCTGCTATAATCATGGGACGGCTTATTCTACGCCGTTTTCGAGGAGAATCGCTCTGAACTCGAGCGCTCAATCACGCCGCATTGGGAAGTCGCAGCAACCGCAATGGGTGTTGTTGCCCCTCAGCCTGCTGATGCTCGCTCTCACGGCTTCTTTTTCTTTTTCAGGTCAAAGCTCGAAGACTGCTGCTTCGAGCGGGAGAACGGGCGCCGTGAAACAGGCGGACCTTCAAGGGGCCATTGCCGCTTATCGCAAGCTGGTCCAGGCGAATCCAGGCTCGGCCAAGTTTCATTTTTTGCTTGGGCAAGCTTATTACCGCGCTGGACATTTGCGGGAATCCACGGAAGCGCTCGAAGAAGCTCTGAAGCTCGATCCGGGATTGAAGCCGGCGCAGGACGCTTTAGGGGCGAGCCTGGCGGAAAGCGGGCACTGCGGCTCGGCGCTCCCTTATCTGAAGCAGGCGGTCGCACGCGGGAGCAATGCTGACTTCGAGCGCACGCTCGGTCTGGACGGCCTCAAGTGCTCGATGGAACTCGATCATGAAGATGACGCTCTCGCATTCATCGAGCGGCTCCGGCGTCAATTTCCGCGCGACCCCGAGGTGCTCTACGTTACGGTCCACGCTTTCTCCGATCTTTCCATCCGCGCTTCTCAGCAACTGCTGAACACGGACCCGGGTTCCTATCAGGTTCACGAGCTTGCCGCAGAAGCCGACGGGGCGCGAGGCAAGTGGACAGATGCCGCGAAGGAATACCGCAAGGTTTTGGCCATTGACCCGAACGCTCCCGGTATCCATTACATGCTGGGACGACTGATCTTGAGCGAGCCCCTGACGCCCACGACATTTGAGGACGCTAAAAAAGAGTTTGAGGCCGAATTGAAAGTCAATCCGCATAACGCGGGCGCTGAATATGTGCTTGGAGATCTGGCGGTTCGCGCGCGCGACGTGAAAACGGCCATCGAGCGCTTTTCCAAGGCTTGCGCGGACGACCCTCATTTCGCCGCCGCGCGGATCGAGCTCGGCAAATCGCTCATCTCGACGCAGCAATTCACTCAAGCGATTCCCCCGCTCGAGTCGGCGGTCAAGCTTGAGCCGAAGGACCCGACCGCGCGCTATCTGCTGGCCACCGCTTACCGGGGCGCCGGCCGGATGGACGACGCACAAAAGGAATTCGCCGCTTATGAGAAAGCGGCGCAAGAGGCCCGGCAAGCGAACCAAAGGATTCAATCGGCGGTCATCGGCCGCAAGACCCCGGCCCAACTCGAACAACAATCTTCGCATCCCCGCCGCTGACGGGTTTCTCCGCCGCCAGACGCTTGAAAATTCCGCGCGAATGAGTAATTATAAGGTGCCTGCATAATTTTGCATGGATAACCTCTATCGCCGCCGGTTGATTCTCGATCTAGTTGCGCACGAGCCTGTCCGCACGCAGTCGGAGCTTTGCGAAAAACTTGCCCGGCGGGGCGTGCGGGTCACTCAGGCCACCGTTTCCCGCGACGTGGAGGAGCTGGGCATTGTCAAGACGCGGGAAGGCTATCGCCTGCCGGCCGTTCAGTCTCAGCCGGCGAACCTGCCGCAGCCCGCGCTCGCGATCGTGCTCAAAGAGTTTGTTCGCGAAGTGCGCCAGGCCTCGAACATGGTGATTATCAAGACGCATCCCGGCAACGCGCACTCGGTGGCGGTGGCCTTCGATCAGGAGGCTTGGCCGGAGGTGGCGGGAACCGTTGCGGGCGACGATACAGTGTTTATTGCTACGAAGAGCGTGCGCCAGGCCGGCGAGGTGCGGAAGAGACTGATGACGCTCGCTGCGGCCTAGGGATGGTCAGCGGGAAACGGAGCGTTCATCGGCATAGAAACCGGCTCCTGGCGCGAAATCGAAAAGGAAGGTTCTGTGAAACAAAAAACGAACTCACAAATTCATCGCGCGGTGCTCGCTTATTCGGGCGGGCTTGATACCTCGATTATCATCCCGTGGCTGCGGGAAAATTATGGCTGCGAAGTCATTGCCTTGATTGCGGACGTCGGCCAGGGAGATGATTACCCGGCCGTTCGCCGCAAAGCGCTCGCCAGCGGCGCCGCGCGCGTGTTTGTCGAGGACCTGCGCGAGGAATTCATCACGCAATATGTGTGGAAAGCCGTTCAAGCCGGCGCGCTTTATGAAGGGAAGTATCTGCTCGGAACGTCGCTCGCCCGTCCGCCCATCGCGCGCCGCCAGGTTGAGATCGCTTTGGCCAACGGCGCCGACGCGTTGGCGCACGGCTGCACCGGCAAAGGGAATGACCAGGTGCGCTTCGAGCTCGCGTATAAAGCGCTTGCCCCGCAGCTCAAGGTCATCGCTCCGTGGCGCGAATGGACGATTCGCTCGCGCGAAGACGCGCTCAAGTATGCCGAGCAGCATAACATTCCCGTCCCCGTCAGCCGCCGCGAGCTTTACAGCCGCGACCAGAACCTCTGGCATTTGAGCCACGAAGGCGGTCCGCTCGAAACAAAACTCGGCGAGCCGCCCGAGGCCGCCTGGAAGCTCACGCGCAGCCCTTTCGACGCGCCGAACCGTGAAACGGCGGTCACCATCGGCTTCGCGCGGGGCGTTCCGGTTTCGGTTGGAGGGAAGAAGCTTGCGCCGGTGCGCCTCGTGGAAACGCTCAATAAGATTGCGGGCGCGAACGGCGTGGGCCGGACGGATCTGGTGGAAAATCGCCTGGTGGGCATCAAATCCCACGGCGCTTACGAGACGCCCGCCGGCACACTCCTCTTCGCCGCGCATCACGAGCTCGAAGCGCTTTGCCTCGACCGCGAGACGTTCCATTACAAGCAGCAGGTCGCATTGCGATTTGCCGATGTGGTTTACAACGGCCAGTGGTTCACGCCGTTGCGCGAAGCGCTCGAAAGCTTCATTGGGACCACTCAGCGGCGCGTTACCGGCGACGTTACGCTCGGGCTGTATAAAGGTAATGTGCGCGTTCTCGATCGCCGCTCGCCCAATTCGCTTTATGACACGAGCGTCGGCGGCTTCACGATGGGCGCAGATTACGATCAGAAAGACGCCGAAGGATTCATCAACATCCTCGGCCTGCCGATTCGTCTCGAAGCGGCAAAGCGCCGGCCTTCCGCGCTCCCTCGCCGCCGGCCGAGCCGCAGGAGCGCGAGATGAAGCTCTGGGGCGGGCGGTTTCGCGGCGCGCGCGATCCGCGCTTTGAAAAATTTTCCGAGTCCTTTTCGCTCGATTCCCGCCTGATTCATTACGATCTCGAGGCGAACCGCGCTTACGTCGAAGCGCTCGGGCGCGCGAAGGTGCTCACCGCACGCGAAGTCCGTGAGCTGCTGAGCGGGCTTCGCGCCATCGGCCGCTCGGTCAAGCGCAATCCCCGCTGGGCGGAACGCGAGGCGAGCGAAGACGTTCACACCTGGGTCGAAGAACGGCTCGGGCGCATTGCCGGCGCTGCGGCGAGGAAGCTCCGCACCGGCCGCAGCCGCAATGATCTGGTTGCCACCGAGCTCCGCTGGTACGCGAAGGACGCCTCGCGCCTGCTTGAGCGCGGCATCCTCGATTTGTGGAATTCGCTTCTTCATCAAGCCGCGCGGCATCCTCACGCTGTTCTTCCGGGCTATACGCATCTTCAACCCGCGCAGCCCATTCTTCTCGGCCACTACTGGCTGGCTTATTTCGAGATGTTCGAGCGGGATTATCAGCGGCTGGAAGATTGCCGCCGTCGGGCGGACGAGCTGCCGCTCGGCTCAGGCGCGCTGGCCGGTACGCCGTATCCGATTGACCGGCTGAAGCTCGCCGGTGCGCTCGGCTTTGCACGCGCCTCGCGCAACAGCCTCGATGCTGTTTCCGATCGCGACTTCGCTTGCGAACTTGCTTTCGTATGCTCGCTCGCGCTCGTTCACTTGAGCCGCCTGGCCGAAGACCTGATTCTCTATTCGAATCCCGCTTTTGGCTTCGTTGAACTGGCGGACGCTTACGCGACGGGCAGCAGCCTGATGCCGCAAAAGAAAAATGCCGACGCGCTCGAGCTGATTCGCGGCAAAGCGGCGCGCACGATCGGCAAGGCCGCGGGCTTGCTCGCGCTTTTGAAAGGCCTTCCGCTTGCCTACAACCGCGACCTTCAGGAAGATAAGCACGCGCTCTTCGACGCCGTGGATACGGCGCGCGAATGCTTCGCCATCGCCGCGGGCGTGGTGCGGACGCTGCGGATGGATCCGGCGCGGATGAAGAGCGCGACCGCGGCGGGATTCCTGACGGCCACGGACCTCGCCGATGAGCTGGTGCGGCGCGGCGCGCCTTTCGCCGAAGCGCACGAACAAGTCGGGAAGCTCGTGCGTTACTGCCTCGAACGAAACTGCCCGCTCGAAAGCCTCGGCGACGCGGAAGCGCGCGCGATCATTCCGGCGTGGGACAAAACGCTGCGCTCGATCGCGCTCTCGCCTGAACGCTCCGCCGCGCGAAAACGCGCGCTCGGCGGAACGGCGCCCGCGCAAGTCTCAAAGCAGCTCGCCCGCTGCCGAAAGCTCGCCGCCACGCTTTCCCGACAAGCGGATTGATCCGCCGGCTGACGGCTTTCCTCTGATGTCTGGCTTGTTTTGATTCCCTCGGTCACGATGTTTCTCCATTTCTGCCCCGCCTCTCGCGGGGCACCCAATGGCAAGGGGCGCGTGCTCCTGCGGTGGGTTTTGCGGGGGAACCGAAAAAATCTCGCCAGATTGGAATGGAAAAGACTCGCCTGATTTTTTTGGAGAGGGGATCGCAACCCGGAGGGCCGGGATTAGATGGAAGCCAAGCCTGCGTCCGCAAGGCGCACGAGTATTCGCCCACCTGCTGTGCCCGCGAGAACAAGGGGCGCTAGAAATGGAGAGTTACCGGGGAAATCAAGGCAGACCGAAGTGGCTAGTGCTTAGTTGCGCAAGTTCGCGTAATAACGTTTGGGAGCTGTAGGATGAACCACAGTCTTTCTCCATTCAAAGGGGGCTGCCGTCAGATTATAGGCAGCCACGAACTGATCGATGGCCTTC
>JAKASG010000094.1 GCA_021828285.1 Acidobacteriota bacterium
TTCCGAGCAAGCGTGGACTTACCAACCTTCGGTTTGGACACCATAGCGGAAGGCGTCCCCGCGACAAGGATGTTTTCAACCACGTAGTCAACGGGCGCGTCCGGCTTCGCAAGTAGCTCGGCCAGCGGGGTCAGCGTGAAACCCGTTTTTGATTGCCCGCCGTTTTTCGCCGGTTCGTAACGCGAGACACTTTGCGCGATTGTGCGAACTTCGTTTTGGGGCAGGGGCGGATCACACCGTTCTGAATTTTCCTTGAGCAATGCGGCTTCGATCGCAGCTTGGCTCATGCTGCGCCGCCTCATGCTTCCCGCGAGTGAGGTGAGATGCGCGTTGCGCTGGCCCTCGCGGATTTTCTCCGCTGCGCCGGTGTCGCCTACGTGCGTCCGTTCGGGTTCGGCCAAAAGTTTTTCGATCCACGACGGCAAGGGGATGGGCTTCATTTTGACCTGCCACCGATAGCTCACTCCATTCTCATGGACGGAAGGGGGGAGAATCACGTAGCCGCCCTCGGCGCGAATATCGAGGTGCGGCCCGAGTTTTCCGGCGCTGTTTCGGACTCGTGTGCCGTTCGGAGTGAAATACAAATGCGCGCCTCGGCCCGTCTTGCAGCACAAAGTATCGGGAACCCCGCCGTTTTTTTCTTCCAAAGCCGATAGCACGTCCTCGCCCTCTGGGCCGTCGACGTCCAACACGGCCCGACGCCCGGTCGGATGGCCGATGTTCGCGTCCGGCCAGCGCGTCCACCAGGCGCGGAGCGTTTCCGCTTTCGTGGTGGCGTCCTTCACGCCGTGCTCGCAGAGGGGCTTTTTGCCGCGCGGTTCGCAAGGAAAAACGGGCCAGCCTGCCCGCGCATATTTCAGCGCCGCTTCACCAAGAGCCGAGAGCGAGTCCCGCCCGGTCATCACAGGCCCCCGGAAATTATCCGCTGCAGTTCGCTTGCAGGAATCAAAACGCGGCGTCCTACACGGATTGTCTTCAGCTCGCCCGCGTTCGCTTTGCGGCGGAGCGTGTCAGCGTGACAACCGAGACTCTGCGCGGCTTCCACGATTCCGAAAGCCGTGCGCGTCACTTGGTGCCCGATTGTGAATGTCGCCTTGCCAGGTTTCGATTCCATCGCGTTCCTCCAAAAAGTTTTCTACTGCAAGCATAGGCGAGAATGTGCTAGAGTCAATTCATTTATGGTTAGTCTAGATAGCAAATTGCAAAACGCCGACAACCGCTCTAGACACGAAAAGGCGCGGCTGGAAAAGGCGATTGCGCGCTTGGCGAATGCGCGGACTCCCGCCGCGATAGAGAGCGTCCGTAAAGCGTTTCCCGATCTGCTATCCGCCGACTTGGAGCGAATCAGGGAAACTTCGCTGGCGCTCCGGGGCGCGTGGAATCTCGATTATCCGCACTTGCGGCGGGTTGTGTTGCTTGACCAAGTGGGACGAGATTTCCGCGAGAAACACGGAAGCGGACTCGCCGCGCTCATGGGCGCATTTCGGCATCGCTTCCGGCGTCGCATAGAGACAACCCACGGTGTTGAATCCGATGGAAGGTATCACAGCATGGCGGAGCTACATGCCCCTATGCTCGAAAACTGGGAAAACGAACTTTCCCAAGACGGTCTCTTCCGGCTCTTGATGGAGGCCCACGATTCGCGCCACAAGATGCGTGTTTGTGATAATCCCCACTGCCCACATCCGTACTATCTCCGCAGTGAAGGCGGAAAAATGTTTTGCTCGAAGGCTTGCGCTGCGCCGTCACAGCGCGCGCACAAACTGAAGTGGTGGAATCACCACAAGAAAGAATTGCTCGCCCGGCGGCGAGCTGAATATCGCAAGCGAACCAAGCGCGCCTCACGGCGCAAACCGCGCCAAAGAAAGTCTTGATTTTTCTCTTGACAATCCCAAGGCGATAGGTTTATAGTGGAGGCATGAACATCAAACCGAGGTGCAAAATTCACGGCGTGCCGCTGGTTTGCTTTTGTCCCGCGTGCCGAGGTTCGGCCCGCTCGAAGCGGAAGGCGCAAGCATCGCGGGAGAATGGCGCGAAGGGCGGAAGGCCGCGCAAAATTCAGCGAGGGGAGAAACGACAATGAGAGGCGACGGAATTTTCAGACGGAATGATTGCAACGGTTATTGGCTTTCGTGGGTTGACGCGCAAGGCGAGCGCCACAAGCGCAAGGCGAAGGGGCAGACATTGGGCGAAGCGCGGGCCGAATTGGAAGCCGAGCGCGTCCGCACGCGGAAGGCAATCGAGCTTGGTTTCACGCCGCCCGGCAAGGATACCTTCGCCGAACTCGCGGCAAGGTACATCGCGCATCAAACACCGCGCCTTACGGACAAGGAATTCGAGCGCCAATCGCTCATCGTTGAAAACCATCTGAAACCGTTCTTCTCCGGCAGAATCCGGGACATCCGGCGGCCCGATATTCAGCGGTACGTTACCGAGCGCAGTCTGAAAGCGAAACCCGCCACAGTCCGCAAAGAAGGGAACGTCCTGAAACACATGCTTAGCTTGGCCGTGGAATGGGAGTTGATTCCGTGGAGTCCTGCCGACAAGGTGAAACTGCCGAAACCGCCCGCCGGCCGCGTTCGCTACGCGCAACCTACGGAGTTGCGGGCTTTGATGGAAGCCTGCCCGGAATGGCTTCGCCCCGTTATGGTTTTGGCCGTGACAACCGGAATGCGCCGCTCTGAGATTCTTGGCCTTCGCTGGCTTGACGTGGATATCGCCCATAACCGCATCATGCTTCCGCAGACAAAGAACGGTGAAGGGCGAATCGTCTATCTGAATCACGGCGCGGTTTCGACTCTGCGGGCCTTCGCTTTCGGCCCGGATACCAAGTCAACCGACAAGCTCTTTCCCGATCTGTCCCCGCCGCAAGTGAGCGTTGCTTTCCAGCGGGCCTGCCGTCAGTCCGGTTTGCTCGATTTTCATTTCCACGATCTGCGGCACACGGCGGCCTCTTGGCTGAGGATGCAAGGCGCGGATATTCATACCGTGGCCCTCTTGCTCGGCCACAAAGACCTGAGAATGGCCGCCCGCTACCAGCACCTCAGCCCGGCGTTCCTTTCGGAAGCCGTAAGCCGTTTGGACTCCATTTTCGGACTTGAAAGTCCCGTGAGAGTCCCGCAACTTCCAGCCTCGCCAGAAGCAATGGCCTTAAGTGCTTAAGAATCTTGGCGTCCCCGGCGGGATTCGAACCCGCGTTACCGCCGTGAAAGGGCGATGTCCTAGGCCGGGCTAGACGACGGGGACGGTAAAGAAGCCCGAAATATCAAGGGTAGCAGCAAAGACCAAAATCCTTTGCGGCGCCCGCCGCTCTTAAATGCAAGTTTTGCGCGGCAAGTCCTCCATGCTAACAGTGCGGCGGGAAAACTGTCAAACGTTCGCGCAGGCTGCCGTCGCGCGGCATCACCGGCCGGCCGTGACCGGACCAAAGAGGTCCGTCTGGCGCAGTTCGGAAGGCTCGGTTTCAATTCGAGCGATGGGCTGAAGCTCGGGATAATGGGCGAGGAGGGTTGGCGGAACGTGGACGGGCTGTTGAGTAATCAGGTTGACGAGTTGCAGGCCATTGGCAATGGCCTTGCCGCGGAAGTGGTTGTTCGTCACGACGTAAACGGCGTCGGCGCGCGCCGCAACTGCGCGAATCCGCTCGACCCAGGGCTGAAGCTCCGCCGTGCTGTAAAGGTAGTTGTAACGCTCCGCCGATTGCTCGCTTGACGCGAACCAGTGCTCGTAGTTTCGGCCGTGCAGCCGCACATAGCCCACGGGCGCCGTCGCGCGATCGCTCGGCCCAAGCGACTTTCCAATCACTGGTTGATCAATGTTACAGAAGCCGACGTTCAGGTCATGCAGCATCGCAAAAACTTCCGGCCGGTTCCACGATTCGTGCCGCACTTCAGCCACCAGCGGATATTCCATGAACTCGACCACCAGACCGCCGAGAAATTCCCGGTTCGGCTGCGTGTTCTTGAACGACCAGGGAAATTGCATCAGCAGCGCGCCCAACTTCCCCGCCGCGGCCAGAGGCTCGATCGCGCGCTTGAACGTCTTTTCATCTTCGAGATTCGCCGCTCGCTCGTGTGTAAAGCGCTGCCACAGCTTCGCGGTGAATTTGAAGCGCGGATTCCCTTCCACCCTCCGAACCCAGCCTCGAACCATCTCCGGCCGCGGCGGATGATAGAACGTCGTATTGATTTCGACCGTATCGAAAAACTGGGCGAGATAGCCCGCTTCGTGAAAATTGCGCGGCTTCCGTTCGGGATAAACCACCCCCTCCCAGTCGTTATATGACCATCCGGCGGGACCCACGCGAATTTCCGCAGCGTGACGGGGCGGCATCGTATTCGCCTTTTCTTCGCCAAGAGTACCACGCGGAATAGCGCCTCGTCAAGCGCTCCTTTGCTATTCGACGCCGGCGCCCGCGCTTTCTCTTCCACGCCAGCTTGGTAAGGCCGTTCCGCATTCTCGCGCCTTGCAAAGCGGAGAGCGCTTGTGTTACCTTTACCCATGAGAAAGAGCAATCGGCCTCGACCCCTGGGCGCGCAGTGAAAATCGAAGTTACTGAGGCGCATCTCCTCGCTCAAATTGACCTTGACCGGCTACCGCAGCATATTGCCATCATCATGGACGGCAATGGCCGCTGGGCGAACAAAAGGCAGCTGCCGCGGATTGCGGGGCATCGCGCGGGGATTCGAGCGGTCCGCCAGGCCGTGGAAGCGTGCGCGCGCCTGGGTGTCGCCTGCCTCACGCTTTACGCCTTTTCGGTGGAGAATTGGAAGCGCCCGCGAAGCGAAGTCAAACTGCTCATGGCCTTGCTGAGAGAATACCTCAAGAAGGAAGTCCCTGAGCTGAACCGCCAAAATATCCGGCTGGGAGTGATTGGCCGCGTCAGCGAGCTGCCGCCTCCCGTGCAACTGGATTTGAAGATGGCCATCAAGAGCACCGAGGCCAACACCGGCCTTCGCCTCACGCTTGCGCTCAATTACAGTGGACGGGCTGAACTGATTGATGCGGTTCGCGCGATCGCGCGCGGCGCCAAGCGCAACGGCTTTGCGGAAATCAACGAACAGACGATCAGCGACCGCCTGTATACTCGCGGGATGCCCGATCCGGACCTGCTCATCCGAACCAGCGGTGAAATGCGCCTGAGCAATTTTCTCCTGTGGCAGATCGCCTATTCCGAGCTTTGGGTAACCAACACGCTATGGCCGGACTTCAAACAATCGGACCTTTTCCAGGCGATCATTGACTACCAAAAAAGGGAGCGGCGCTACGGCGGATTGACCTGAAAAGACATTGAACCCGCATGAAACGCCGAATCCTTACCGCGGTGCCGTTGGGGCTGCTCGTTGCCTGGCTGATCCTTCAGAGGAGGGAGTGGCCGTTCATGGTGGCGTTGCTCTTGACCGTCGAAATCGGCCTTTTCGAATTCTACGCCATCAGCCGGGATACGGGCTTCCGGGCGTTCAACGGGATCGGCTATGTGATTGGAGCTTTGATCTGCCTCGCGCAACTGCCGCTCGTGGGGGCCAACCCCACGATGGAATTCGCACTTCTTTTGATATTGATCCTCTTTGCGTTCCTGCCGGCGTTGCGCGCGAAGACCGGCGTAGCGAATTGCCTGGGAGCGTCGGCTGCGACGATGCTCGGAGTGCTCTATGTCGCGTTCACGCTGTCGTGGCTCGTGCCCTTGCGATTCACGCAGCCGGACGCCGGCGGGCGAATGGTTTTGTTTCTGTTCCTCGTGGTTTGGGCCGGAGATATTTTCGCGTACTTGATTGGAAGGAACTGGGGCCGAACTCCCTTTTTCAATCAGATTTCTCCCGCGAAGACGCTTGAAGGGGCTGTGGCAGGGCTTGCCGGTTCGATTCTGGCGGGCGGTGTTTATGCGCATTTCTATTGGCGCGAGGAGAGCATGAAAGCCGTCATCCTGATCGCGGGAATCGTCGCGCTGGCCGGACAGGCAGGCGATCTGGTCGAATCGGCGCTCAAGCGCGGCGCGAAGCTGAAGGATTCGGGTCGGCTCCTGCCCGGCCACGGCGGGATGCTCGACCGCGTTGACAGCCTGCTTTTCGCGGCCCCCGTGATGTGGATGGCGTGGATGATTCAGAGGACATGGCGGTGGTAAAGCGTCTTTGCATTCTCGGTTCGACGGGGTCAGTGGGGCGCAACGCGCTCCGCGTGGTGGAAAGCCTCTCCGAGCGTTTCGGGGTCGCGGCTTTGTGTGCGGGGAAGAATATCGCACTCCTTGCCGCGCAAATCGCCGCGTTCAAACCGCGTGTTGCCGTGGTCGCTTCGCCCGAGCACGTCGAGCCATTGAAAGCCGCACTCAAGGCCCGCCGCTACAGAAGGCCCATTTCCATTCTGGCCGGAGCCGAGGGCCAGGCCGAAGCGGCGACAATGCCGGAAGTCGATTTCGTGATTGCCGCAGGATACGGGACGACAGGGCTGCTGGCAGCTTACCGGGCCGTTGAGGCGGGGAAAAACCTGGGCCTGGCGAATAAGGAAGTGCTGGTGGTGGCCGGAGAGCTGGTCACGCAAAAGGCGCGCGAGACAGGCGCAGCAATTCTGCCGATTGACAGCGAGCACAGCGCCATTCATCAGTGTCTGCGCTCGGGCAGGCCGCAGGAAGTTCGCCGCCTGATTCTGACCGCCTCCGGCGGGCCGTTTCTGCGCACGCCGCAAAAGAGTTTGAATTCCGTCACGCCCGAGCAAGCCCTTCGCCATCCGATCTGGAAAATGGGCGGGCGCATCACGATTGATTCCGCCACGCTCATGAACAAGGGCCTCGAAATCATCGAAGCCCATTGGCTTTTTGGACTGCCGGAGAGGCAGATCGAGGTCCTTATTCATCCGGAGTCGCTGATTCACTCCATGATAGAATTCCAAGATGGATCGCTGATGGCTCAGCTTTCCGTCCCGGACATGCGCCTGCCGATTCAATATGCGATGACTTATCCGGATCGCGTGAAGCTCAATGGAGACGCGCTGACGCTCGATTGGGCGCGAGCGCGAAGATTGAATTTTGAGCCGCCGGATTCCCGTCGCTTTCCCTGCCTCGAGCTGGGCCGCGCGGCGCTTGAAGCGGGCCAAGGGATGCCTTGCGCTATGAACGCCGCCGACGAAGTGGCCGTTGAAGCGTTCCTCGCTCATCGGCTGGGCTTCCGGGACATTCCGCGAGTCATCGAGAATGTGATGCGAGCCACCCCTGCCGTGCATCTGATTTCTATAGAGGACGTTATGGAGCTGGACCGGCAGGCGCGTGCGGCGGCGGAGCGCTCAATCGCCTCGCTCCGGCCGAGCGCGAGTTCCGGGAAGAAAGGCCGGCGCACAGGATCATGGCGCGAATACTGACCGACATCATCGTTGTCATCGTGGTTCTGGGCGTTGTGATCTTCGTTCACGAGTTTGGACACTTCGTGGCCGCGAAATCCTTTGGCGTGCGCGTGCCGGTGTTTTCCTTCGGTTTCCCCCCCCGCCTGTTTGGCATCAAGAAGGGCCATTTCAGTTTCGGCCGGCTGAAGGACGATGATCCCTCAGCCACCGATTACCGCGTGAGCCTGTTGCTCTTCGGCGGATACGTGCGAATGGCGGGCGAAGACCCAACTCAAGTTCATGGCGAAGACCCCGGCGAGTTTCTTTCCCATCCGCGTTGGCAGCGTTTCATTGTCATGGCCATGGGGCCGGCGATGAACATTTTTCTGGCGATTGGGTTGCTCGCCGGACTTTACATGGTTCAATACGTGCAGCCGGCGTACGAAAGCCAGGCCGTCCGCATCGGCGACGTTGCCGCCAATTCGCCCGCGGCGAAGGCGGGACTGAAGCCCGGAGATTTGGTCTTGAAATTCGACGGGCAGAAAAATCCTTCCTGGCAGGACGTCGAACTCCAGATCCTGACCATGGTCGGAGAACAAGTGCCTTTGGTGGTGCAAAGAGGGTCGGCGATCGAGCATGTGGCGATTACGCCCGTCGCGAAGGGTTCAAGCCGCATCGGTTACGCCGGATGGATGCCGTTCATGCCGGCGATCATTCACAAGATCGAGGCGGGCCTGCCGGCAAGCCACGCTGGTCTCAAGCCGGGGGACGAAATCGTGGGCATTAACGGCCACACAACGTACTACTATCCCACGCTCATCAAGGACATCGCCGGCAGCAAAGGGAAGCCGGTGACGTTGACGATCCGGCGCGGCGCAACGGTATTTGAGACCCAGTTGCAGCCTGTTTATACAACCGTGATGGGGGAAACGAAGTGGCAGGTTGGGATCATGTTCCCAAGAGATATCATCGTGAGCAAGCTTCCCCTAGGCAAGGCATTCATGGCCTCACTGAACGCCAACTTCGAAAGCCTCGCGGTGACGATTGAGGCGCTCGGGAAAATCCTGACCCGGCAGATGTCCACCCGCTCGCTTTCCGGGCCCATCGGCATCGCGCAGCTTTCCGGCCAGGCTTACCGCGCAGGATTGGCCGATTTACTGACTTTCATGTCGTTTATCAGCTTGCAGCTTGGTATCATCAATTTGTTTCCGCTCCCTGTTCTCGATGGGGGCGGGATTGTCACGCTTGCGATCGAAGGAGTTATGCGCCGCGACCTGAGTTTGGCAGTAAAAGAACGGCTGGCGCAGGTCGGCATTGTTTTGATTCTTGCGTTGACGATTTTTGCGGTCTATAACGACATTATGAAGACGGTCCATCCGTATTGAGGCCATGGATCGAAAGCTTTCGGACCGGCCGGGAGCCTGTTTGGGAGGAATGCCGTGAACTTCAGCGATCGTGAACACTTTCCACCGCGGCGCAAGACCCGCACGGTGAAAGTCGGCAACCTGACAATCGGAGGGGATGCTCCGGTCATTGTGCAGTCCATGACGAAGACGGACACGCGCGATGCGGCGAAGACGGCCGAGCAGGTCCACCAGATGGAAGCCGCCGGATGCGAAATCGTCCGGCTCGCTGTTCCCGATCTCGAGGCGGCGAAATCGCTCGCGGAAATTCGCCGGCGCTGCCCCGGCTCGATTCTCGTTTCCGACATTCACTTCCAATATAAGTTCGCGCTCATGGCGCTCGACGCCGGCATTGATAAATTGCGCATCAACCCCGGAAATATCGGCGACGAGGAGAAAGTGCGGACCGTGGTTCGGCGCGCGCAGGAACAGAAAGTGCCCATCCGCATCGGCGTGAACGCGGGCTCGCTCGAGCGGCGGCTGCTTGAAAAATACGGCTACCCGACGCCCGAAGCCATGGTCGAAAGCGCGCAATACCACATTCAGATCCTCGAAGACCTCGGCTTCATGGACACGATCGTTTCTCTCAAATCTTCGAACGTCAAACTGACCGTCGCCGCTTACCGGCTCTTCTCAAAACAGTTTGATTATCCGTTGCACCTTGGCGTGACGGAGGCAGGCACGCAATTTTCGGGTACGGTGAAGTCGTGCGTTGGCATCGGCATGTTGCTGGCCGAGGGCATCGGCGACACGATTCGCGTTTCACTCGCAACCGACCCGGTTGAAGAAGTACGCGTCGCTTATGAGCTGCTGAAATCGCTCGAGCTGCGCAGCCGCGGGCCGGTCGTCATCGCATGCCCGACTTGCGGACGCCTCGAAGTGGACCTGTTCAAGATCGCAAAAGAAATCGAGGACGCGACGGCGCACGTGCGCACGCCGCTCACCGTTGCCGTTATGGGATGCGCCGTGAACGGGCCGGGCGAGGCGCGCGAAGCCGATCTCGGCGTCGCCGCCGGCCGCGGCAATGGAATGATTTATCGCCAGGGCAAAGCCATCCGGCGCGTGAGCGAAGCGGAAATTGTCTCCGCG